>JAZTXF010000125.1:0-43402 GCA_045636305.1 Candidatus Gastranaerophilaceae bacterium
TCTTCAATATGATTCAGAAAGAAGTTCATTAACACAAGATAATTTCAGCTCTTTATTAAATAGAGTTTTGCCAGGTCGTCCTTTAAACAATGAATGGAATCAATTTGGCGGTTCAAATACAGTAACATCAGCATCATCTACTAACAGAAATATGTCATTTCAAAACAGCATAACAGTTCAAGTTGTTCAACTTTTACCAAACGGAAATTTAATGGTTCAAGGTAAGAAAACCCTTGTTAATGCAAATGAGCGAGTAGATTTATTAGTTTCAGGAATTATTGACCCTCGTTTTATTAATGAACAAGGTTACATTGATTCCGCTAATGTTGCTAACTTGCAATTTGCTCTGAATGGAAAAGGTTCAACATCAAGACTTGATAATGAAGGTATAGTAAACAGAGTAATCAGATACTTATTCTAATAAAAATCTCAATTGGGGAGAATGAGAAAATGAAAATTTTAAAATCACTTTTAATAATATTAATACTAATATGTATGGCAGCGCCCATGACATTAGCAACCGTTATGGTACGAATAAAAGACGTATCACACGTCAAAGGTATTCGTGACAACCAACTTGTCGGCTACGGTGTCGTTGTCGGTTTACCTGGGACTGGTGACAACTCTCGTTCTACTCAAATTACAAATCAAAGAATGTTACAAAATCTTGGAACTGTAATTGACCAAGCTAACTACATTCAAAAAGGTTCAACAGCGGCTGTTATTGTTACAGCGATTGTTCCTCCTTTTGCAAAGAATGGAGATAAAATAGATGTTGTTGTTTCTACATTAGCAGATGCTAAAAGTTTAGAAGGTGGTGTACTTGTTCAAACTCAATTAAGAGCGCCAAATGGTGAAGTTGTAGCAGTTGCACAAGGACCTGTTTCTGTTGGCGGTGTTAATGCAAGTGCAGGAGGAACATCAAAAAGAACAACAATTACAACAACAGGAAGAGTTCCAAATGGTGGTATTGTAGAACGTGATATTATGACCCAAATCGGTGATGAGACCACTCTAACATTAACATTAAATAAAGCTGATTATACTCTTATTGCAAGAGTTGCTCAAACCATTTCTCAAAACGTTGCACCTGCAAAAGCAATTGATGGTAGCAGTGTTGAAGTTCAAATTCCTGCAAATTTTCAAAACGACAGAGTTGCATTTCTTTCCATAATAGAAAACTTAGAAATTGCTCCTGCCAATGAAAAAGCAAAAGTCGTTGTGAATGAAAGAACCGGAACCGTTGTTATCGGCAATCAGGTAAAACTTATGCCTGCAGCGGTTGCTCATGGAAACATAACGGTATCTATTTCTACAAGCAACATGGTATCTCAACCTGAACCATTTTCTTTGGGTTCAACTGTTGGGTTTTCAAATAGCACTGTAGATGTTCAAAAAACACCGGGAAGTTTGGTCGAAATTCCTCGCAATTCTACTTTAAATGATTTAGTAAAAGCGCTTAATGCCATTGGTGTAACTCCTGTTGATTTAATTGCTATATTGCAAGCATTGAAAGAGTGTGGTTCACTTCAAGCCGAGATTGAAATTATATAGAGGTAAAAATGATTACTCCAAATGTAAATATGTCAACATCAATAGATGCAGTCAACAGAGAAACTCAAGTAGTTAATAATATAAAACGCTCAGGTAGTGAAAAAGAACAATTAAAAAAAGTTTCACAAGAATTTGAATCTATATTTATTACTAAAATGCTTAATATGATGGATAAAACAGTAGATAACGAAGGTGGAATCTTTGGAAAAGGTAAATATATGGATAATTTTAAGTCTTTTATATACAACGAAATGGGAAGAGAAATGTCCAGTGATCCAAGAACAACCTTTGGATTTGCTAAACAAATTTATGAACAGATGGAAAAATTTACTATATAGGCTAAGGAGTAGATAATGATAGGGGCAGTAGAGGGAATTAATAATATAAGTACTGTAAAAATCTTTAATGCAACAAGTGCATTCAAAGCAAGTGCTGTTAAGTCTACAGAACAAGAAGTTCAACAAGATATTGGTATAAATATTAGAGAAAATTCAATATTAAGAAATATAAATGTAGCGGAAATTAAAGAATATGCAAATTCTGTA
The DNA here is from genome assembly GCA_045636305.1 of Candidatus Gastranaerophilaceae bacterium. Classification (GTDB taxonomy): domain Bacteria; phylum Cyanobacteriota; class Vampirovibrionia; order Gastranaerophilales; family Gastranaerophilaceae; genus RGIG2134. The sequence continues at coordinate 2,100 of JAZTXF010000125.1, forward strand.
GGGGAAGTAAATTTAAGTGAAGAAGATATTAAATATGGCTTAAAATATGGAAGAAGCGTATTGGTGAATTATTCAGCATAGAGGAACGATGAATTTAGAAAAATTAGTAGAAATAAAAATATCAATAGAAGAAGAATTAGAACTTTATGAAGAGTTATCTGCTCTTTTTGAAGAAAAAAGAAAAGTATTAATTGCAAATAAGGTTGATTCTTTATTGGCTGTAGATGACAAAATTTTAAATGTTGTCGATGCATTAAAAGCATCAGTAAATCATAGATTTATACTATCAAATAATGAAAATATAGGAATTTCCAAATTAATTTCCTATGCACAAAATGTGAATATTGAATTAGCTGATGAAATGAAAAATTTACAAGTAAAAATTAATACTTTAATAAAAAAAATTGCACAACAAGAAAAGGTAATAAAAGAATTACTAAAACACGGTCTTGTTTTGGTAACAAAAACACTAAATTTAATTTCAAAAGCAACATCAGTTGCATGTGATTATAATAATTTAGGAAAAAATATACATAACGAAATAGGAAAAATATCTTCTGTTGTAGAAGAAGCTTAATGAAAGGTAAATATGTCAATAATAGGAAGCATGAATATAGCACAATCTGGACTAAACGTTAGTCAAATGGGACTAATGGTAGTTTCCAACAATGTTGCTAATATGAATACTCCAGGGTACGCAAAACAATCACTTCAACAAGAAGAAGTACTAGGTTACACCCCATACACCAGCGCAAAAGGTATTCAAATATATACTGGTGGTGGTGTAATGATTTCTGATATTACATCTTATGCCAATCAACAAACACAAGATTATTTAAACGGACAAACATCAACTCTTGATTCATTAAATGCACAATTAGGCGGATTGAATGATTTGGCGGACATTATGAACGAGTTGGGAGATGGTGCTCTATCCGAAGCTATGACTAATTTTTATGCAGCAGCACAACAACTTACACAAAAACCTAATGATACTGTTTTAAGGATTAATTATGTTAATGCTGCTCAAAATGTGGCAGAAAAGTTTAATCAGATTTCAGGTTTGTTGGATGCTAAACGTAGTGAATATGTGGGTAATGTTGATTCAATAACTTCTGTTCAACAAAGTCAAGCTGGTGTTTTAACTGATTCAATAAATTCAACTCTTGAACAAATTGCAGAACTGAATGACTCTATTGTAACAATGTCAACCTCCGGTAACGCACCATCAAATCTTATTAATCAAAGAAATGAACTTTTAAACTCATTATCATCAATGGTGGATTTTACAAAAACCACGAATGCAAATGGAACTATAAATATTAGCATAGCTGGATTGACTGTTGTAAATGGAGCAGAACAGACTGCGAAATTAAATATAACTACTGGTGATATAAATAATCCTGCAAAGGTGCAAATTGTTGCGGTTGATAATGTAAATCAAGTAAAAGTTGATAATATACATGATAAGCTTACAGGTGGACAATTAAAAGGAGTGTTAGATTGTGCATCTAATACCACTGGAGGGATAACATTTGATTATGTATCTGATGCAATAGATACTTTAGCAAAAACTTTTGCAGAACAAGTTAATGCAATTCAAAAATATAATGACGGTAATAAAGCCGCAATGGCAATAGGGCTAGATGCTAATGGTAATCAAATTTTAGTGCCTTCAACTGCAGATTTGTTTGTTGTGCCTGCTGATGGCTCACCAATTAATGCTTCAAATATTAAAATAAATCAAGATGTGTATGATAATCCTAATTTAGTAGCGGCTGCTAGGGTTGATATTGATGCAGATGGGAAGCCACTTGATGAAAGAGCTGTTGGTGATTCAAATAATTTAGTTGAAATTATTGCATTGCAAAATAAGAATTTGCCAGAGCTGGGCGGTGTAACTTTTATGTCTAGTTTAAAAAGTTTAGTTACAAAAGTTGGATTGGCTGCGGCTAATGCGCAGAACAAAGTTGATGCGCAAACTGATGTTGTTAATCAAATACAATCAAAATATGAGTCACAAATAGCAGTAAATTTGGATGAGGAGTTAGTTGATATGGTTAAATATCAAAGAGCTTATGAAGCAGCATCTAGGGTTTTTAGTGCTTGTAATGAAATGTACCAAGTTCTTGTTAATTTAGGAGAATAAAAATGATTACCAGAGTTTCATCTATGTCAATGCAAAATAGTATATTAGCGCAAATTGCAGCAAATCAAAACAAATTAGCGGATTTGCAACTGCAGGCAATGACTGGGCAAAAGATTAATTCAATTTTGGATAACCCAGTTGATGCTTCAAAAATATTGACATTGAAAGATGGTATATCAAGAGTTGAAAGTTATCAAAAAAATGTATCTATAGCTCAAAGTGAATATGATACAATGGATAACACTTTGGCAATAGTTACAGATAAATTGCAACGCATTAATGAATTAGCAAATGCCGCTTCAAATGAATATCATACAGCTGAATCACTGGAATCATATAAAAATGAGTTATCTACAATAAAACAAACACTTATTGATATGGCAAACACTCAATATAATGGAAGTTATATTTTCTCAGGAACAAATACTGAAACACCAACCTATACAATAGCTGATGACGGCTCTATTGTATATGGAGGAACACCCCAAACTGATGATTATAAAAGAAGATTAGAAGTAGCTGATGGAGTTTATTTAACATTAAACGTCGCAGGAGATAGTATTTTTGGTTCTTATAATGCTGCTGATGGTTCTGGTTCCGGCATCTTTAAAATGGTTTCAGATTTAGAATCCGCAATTAATAAAGCAAGTAGTACGGATGAAGCAGTCAGAAGCGCAGGATTTGATGCTATTAGAGAAGCTATTAATTCAGCCCAAGATAGTATTACATCTGTAACCGCAACAAGAACTCAATATGGAACGTTCGCACAAAAAGCAGATTTAAGTGAAACATCATTAGCTGATAATTTAGTTATTTTAAAATCTGATAAGTCAGATATTCAAGAAATTGATTTGATAGAAGCGTACAGTAATTTAACTTATCAGCAATATGCTTTGCAAGCTTCAATGCAGATAGCATCGATGTCTATGCAACAAAGTTCGCTTTTAAACTATATTTAATTTAATTACCTAAAACTTACCATTTTTGAAGGGCATTTATGCCCTTTTTTTTTCTTAAATTGATGACAATTGGTTAGATTTGTGGTTTAATTAAATATTATTAAAGAGAGGCTATGATGAAGAAAGTTAATATTGGTTTAATAGGTTTGGGGACCGTAGGTTCAGGAGTTGTAAAAACTCTTAAAAATTTTGAATATGTTGCAGTAAAAAAAATAGCTGTAAAATCTATGTCCAAGAAAAGAAATATAGCAGATTTAGATGAATCACTGTTAACTACTGATGCTTTTTCTATAGTAAATGATAAGGATATAGATATTGTTGTAGAAGTTATTGGCGGGGTAAATCCAGCATTTGACTTGATTAAGACAGCGATTGAAAATAAAAAACATATTGTTACTGCGAATAAAGAACTTTTGGCGAAACATGGTGAGGAATTATTTAAACTAGCTTCAAAAAATAATGTAGTGATAATGTATGAAGCGGCAGTAGGTGGTGGTATCCCAATAATTATGCCTGTTAAAATGACACTTAGTGCAAACAAGATAAATAAAATAGCTGCGATTCTTAATGGTACAACGAATTATATTTTGACAAAAATGGATCAAGAAGGGGCAGATTATTTAGTAGTATTGAGCGAAGCTCAAAAGTTGGGATATGCTGAAACTGACCCAACAGGAGATGTGGAAGGGGCAGATGCGGCATATAAAATTGCAACTCTTGCAACAATAGCATTTAAAAAACGTGTAAATATTAAAAATATTTATAAAGAAGGTATTACAAAAATTTCAGCTTGCGACATGGCTTATGCAAAAAAATTAGGATATAAAATAAAACTAATTGCACAAGCGGTTATGAAAGATGACAAGGCTGATGTGAGAGTACATCCAATGTTAGTTAACAATTCTCATCCATTAGCACACATCAATGGAGTTACAAATGCTGTACTGTTAGAGGGAGAACCAGTTGGACAAATTATTATGTCAGGTCCTGGTGCTGGTGAATTTCCAACAGCAAGTTCTGTAGTTGGAGATATTATTGCAATATGTTCTGAGTTACATAAATCGGACTCTATGTTGCCGATGATGCGATGCAATCATAGTGAAAATGCTGTGCCTGTAAATATTTTGGAAACAAAAAACAAGTATTATATGTTATTAAATGTTAAAAATACGCCAGGTGTTATTGGTACAATCGGTGCAATTTGTGGAAAACATAATATTAATTTAGCTAGTATTTTACAACAAAATAGCAATGCTTCGGGGGCTGAAGTCGTTGTCATTACGGATAAGTGTCTAGAGGCAGATATGCAGGATGCTATTTGTGATTTGAAGTCAAATGATGCAATAAAAAATGTTTTAAATATTATAAGAGTGATGGAATAGGAGAAAATATTGGTATGGGTAATCATTATCAAGGACTTATAAATAAATATAGAACAAATTTGCCGGTTTCTGAAAACACTCCGGTTGTAACTTTAAACGAAGGTAATACGCCTCTTGTTAGAGCTGAAAATTTAGAAAAAGCTATCGGACTAAATTGTAAAATCTATTTAAAGTTAGAAGGACTTAACCCTACAGGAAGTTTTAAAGATAGAGGGATGACAATGGCTGTATCTAAAGCAGCTGAAGAGGGCGCAAAAGCTATTATTTGCGCATCCACAGGAAATACTTCTGCCGCTGCAGCTGCATATGGTGCAAAAGCTGGTATGCGAACCTTTGTTCTAATTCCTGACGGATATATTGCTTTGGGTAAATTATCGCAAGCAATGATGTATGGTGCTGAAATTATTGCTATAGACGGAAATTTTGATGAGGCTCTTGAAGTTGTAAGAGAAATTTCTGAAAAATATCCGATAAAATTGGTAAATTCTGTTAACCCATATCGCATAGAAGGTCAAAAAACAGGTGCATTTGAGATTATAGAAGCGTTAGGAGATGCTCCTGATTATCATTTTATTCCAGTTGGAAATGCCGGAAATATAACTGCTTATTGGAAAGGTTATGAAGAGTATTTCGAGCAAGGTAAGTCTAAAAAATTACCTAAGATGATGGGGTTTGAAGCAGAAGGTGCTGCTGCAATAGTAAAAGGTGAAAGAATAATGAAACCTGAAACAATAGCAACAGCCATAAGAATTGGTAATCCTGCAAGCTGGGAAAAAGCTGAGAATGCTAGAGATAAGAGTGGTGGTGTAATAGATTTTGTTACAGATGATGAAATTATTGAAGCATACCAGCTTTTAGCAAAAACAGAAGGTGTTTTAGCCGAACCCGCATCTGCTGCAAGTGTGGCTGGGGTTATTAAAGCTAAAAAATTAGGACTTATTGAAGAGAATAAAACAATTATTTGTATTCTTACTGGTAATGGATTAAAAGATCCAGATAGTGCAATAAAATACTCAGGCGCACAAGTTAAGAAAACTACTTCTAATTTAGATGATATATTAAAGGTAATGAGTCTATAATGCAAAAAGGTGACAAGGTAGAGCTTTTTGTTGAAAAACTTGTTTTTGAAGGTGCAGGACTTGCCAGATATAATGATTTACCCGTTTTTATTGATGGAGTTGCGCCGAGAGAAAGAGTTTTAGCGGAAATATATTCTGTTAATAAAAATTTTGCAAGAGCTAAACTAATTGATATTCTTGAACCTTCACAGAACCGAGTTAAGCCTTTTTGTGCGATGGCTAATATTTGTGGTGGTTGCAACTGGCAACATGTGGATTACGCCGAACAACTCAGACAAAAAAAACGAATTGTACAAGAAACAATTAAAAAAATATCAGGTCTAAATCTTGAAGTTAAAGATGTAATACCGTCACCTCAAATTAAAGAATACAGACATAAAATTCAATATCCACTGGCTCAAACAAAAGTTTCTAAGCGTTTATTGGCTGGTTATTATAAGAAAAATACGCACGAATTGATTAATATCAAGCATTGCCCAATTCAGCCTAAAATCATTGATGAGATAACTTCATTTATTAGAGAAAAAGCTCAAGAATTTAATGTTTTTGCATATGATGAAAAGAAACATCGTGGTATGTTAAGGCATATTGTTTATCGCCATTCTCAAGCTAATAATGAAGTTTTGGTTGTTTTTGTAGTAAATGATTGCAAAATAACTAAAGAATTAAAAACACTAGCTCAATTAGTTTTTGATTCTTTTGATAATGTTGTGGGCTGTCTTGTAAACTTTAACCAAAAGAAAACGAATTCTATTATGGGACAAAAGACTCAATGTGTTGCAGGAAAAGAATTTTATTTGGAAAAAATAGGTGATAAGAATTATCAAGTTAGTGCTAATTCCTTTTTTCAAGTAAATCCTCAATCTGCAAAAAATATTTTAGATATTGTGCGAAAACTGATAAAAGAAAATACAGAAAACCCTACAATATTGGACGCATATTCAGGAGTTGGAAGCTTTGGAATTTATTTGGGAGATATAGCAAAAAACGTTACATGTGTTGAAGAAGCCCCATCTGCAACAAAAGACGCAATAGAAAATATCAAAATTAATAATTATGATAATTTTGATATTTTAACAGGTGATGCAAGTGCGCACCTTGAAAACTTTGTAAAAGAAAACAGAACCTTTGATGTAGTTATTGTAGACCCTCCAAGAAAAGGATTAGCACCGAAAGCAGTTCAAACATCAGCAAATTTGAGTAATAATTTCATTATTTATATAAGTTGTAATCCGACAACTTTAGCTCGTGATATGAAATTATTTAAAACATACGGATTTGAAGCAGATTATGTGCAACCAGTAGACATGTTTTGTCACACATATCATATAGAAAATGTTGTTATGTTAAAAAACATAAATAATAATTTAAAAGAAACTTTTACAGATTAACACTAAGTTTGAGATTTTTCGTGCATTAAAACGCATGCTACAAACTCTTTTGGCTCCGCATTTATGGCAGGGGCTAATAAATCCTTTTCTAGCGAACTTTAGCTCATCGGATTAGGATTCATTTTTAAATAGGGGCTTGAAATTTGTTCAAATATACTTCATAATAAGAAATGATAGAATAATATTGGGAGCGTTTATGCAATTCGATTCATATATAGTTAGTGATACAAAAACGGCTTTTTCTGTACCTATTTTTGATAAGACGAATATTAAAATAAAAAATAATAAAAGTTTTAAGCATTTTGCTTTCACTTTGGCTGAGACTCTTATTACTTTAACTATTATTGGGGTTATTGCTGCTTTAACTGTTCCTAATTTGTTAAATAAATATACTAAGCATACTTATGTTATTGGTCTTAAAAAAGCCTACTCTCAACTTCAACATGCTGTTAAAATGATTCCTATCACCGAAGGCTGCTCTGCGGGAGATTATGATTGTGCGGGATTCACTACAACAGATCAATACGAATCATCATTGGGTATTATTGATATCGACGGGCAAAATTTTGGTGGTAATGCGAATAAAAAAAATGCATACTTACTATCTAAACAATTTAAAATTCAAAAGTTGTGTTATGAATTAGATAACAATGATTGTAATTATAAAATATATAGCTCTTTTGGTTCTACATATTCGGGTTCAATCTTTAATACTGGCTCACAAGGAGAACCAACGTTTATAACAAATGATAACATTCTTATTACTGTTTATAACTCATCTATTGCAGTGGATATCAATGGAACAAAAGGGCCTAATAAATTTGGGAGAGATGTTTTCTTTTTCCATGGCCCTCGCCATAATAACATTGAAAACCACTTCGGAATTATTCCTTTGGGCTCAAAAGAATCAACCAAAGCCTATGATTATACGTACTATTGGAAAGAAAATAACTATTGTTCAACAGAAAGTGTAAACAATAATAGTCGGCAAGCTACTTTCTGCACAGGTCGAGTCCTTGAAGAAGATGCGATGAATTATTAAATAAAAAGCCCCTCTGGTTAGAGGGGCTTTTCTTATAAAACTTTTTATTCATAAATATTAATTACAGTATCAAACTCTTCTTCATCTTCTTCGACCTCGCCGCCAATTAATTCTTGGAACAGCGGATCAATAATCAACCCCTGATTTTTGATATATTGGAAAGTAAAACTTGGTGTCAAATAGGCATCTGCAATATTATCATTTGCACTCTTTATTACAGGTCCATCCCCTGCGGCATAAACAGTATCCGAACCGGTACCCAAATCAACCTTATGATTCAAACCTTGAACAAACGTTTTGTCGTTTCCTGAGCCAACATTAATATCTGCTCCAGCACCAACAACTATAACAGAATCATCCCCATCTTGAGAATCTATCACAACACCGCCAGCAACAGAGGTAATTGTGTCATCTCCTGAACCGGTTACAATCGTTGAACCATTTGCATAGTTTACTACGGTATCATTACCACCTGAACCTGCATAAACATTGCCAGAGCCTTCTCTTTCTATCACTTGATTTTCAAAGAACTCGTCCATTGCTAATGAATATTCTGTTAAGCCTACTCTGGTTATCATAATATCTCCGATATAATCTACTTAATTATATAAAAACAAAGTGTATATATTTATTGCCTAATTTTTATATATTTGATTTACATTTATTTACAAAAAAAAGGGCGACCTCTTAGTCGCCTGTTATATGCATTTTGATAGTTATAATTATTAATAATCAATATTTACTTGTGAAAACTGAACAATTTTATTTTTTCCGCGTTTTTTTGCATTATACAAAGCATGTTCAGCATATCTAATAAACGTATTTGCAGTTTCTTCAACATTTTCTAAGAACGGATAAGATGAAATACCACCGGAAATTGTAATTTGATGGCGTTCTTCTTCTCCTGCAGGAATAAATTCCATTTTTTCAATATCGCGTCTGAATCTTTCGGCAAACAAAAATGCATTTTCTTCCGAAGTATTTGGAAGAACAACAATAAACTCTTCATCTCCATAACGAGTAAGAATATCCTCTTTTCTGATGAGAGCTTTGAGCATTTCCGCAATACGTTTTAACAAAATATCGCCCCACTCATAACCATAAATATCATTTACAACTTTGAAAAAGTCGATATCAAACAAAACACAAGAAAGTTTTGTTCCATAACGTCTGGAACGAGACATTTCTCCTTCTAAACGTTCTTGCAAATATCTTCTGTTATGCAGTCCTGTTAATTCATCAGTTGTAGAAACTAAACGAACCGTATCACGAAGTTCACGAATTTTAACCAAATTATTTACACGGACATTCAACTCTTCTTTATTAACCGGTTTCAAAATATAGTCATAAGCAACGGCTCTGACAGTTACATCAGTAACAACTTTATCTGCGACAATCAAAGTCGGATACATAAATTTGTTAACCATAGCAACGTCTTTTAATCTATTTTCAGAAATTTCCATAATTATCAAAGAAGGATTAAGTTTCACCATATCTTTGACATCATCAATATTAGCAACTCGCACATCCAACTCGTCATTTTCTATAAGACCTGCTACTTGAGATTGACCTTTTTCTGTATAAATAATTACATTACGCATATTTCTATCCTTTTTTACTTTACATATTTATATTTTAACAAATTTTTTAAAAATGTACAGGGTTAATCATTAATTTAGATGAGTAAATACATTTAAAAATTCATTTATATCATCATTACTAATCGCAGATGTCAGAGAAAGCCTTAAGCGAGCAGAACCGACAGGCACTGTGGGGTGCCTTATCGGTAATAAATAATATCCGCAATCCGTTAATTGATTTGAATAATTGACCGCTTTTTCATTTTCACCCAATATAATCGGCACAATCTGACTTGCACCCAACGTATCAATACCCATTTTTTTTAAATTATTTCTAACTTTAGCTGCGTTTTCTATAAGTAATAATCTTTTTGCATAAGTAAACGGTAAAATTGTTTCCAAAACAAACTTAGAAAAAGCTACACAAACTTCACTAAGCACGGTAGAAAAAATAAAAGGACGAGCTTTATTAATTAAATAGTCAATCAAAATTTTATTTCCGACAACAAAGCCGCCATAAGAACCAATGGATTTACCAAATGTTGCAACTATTAAATCAACATCATTAACACACCCCTGTTGTTCACAGATACCAAGACCGGTTTTACCAAATACACCAAAGGCATGAGCCTCATCTATAACCAATATTGCATTATATTTTTTCTTAATCTCAACAAGTTTTTTAATATCAGCAATATCACCATCCATTGAAAAAACACTCTCTGAAACTATTACTATATTTTCATAATCAGAAGAATATTTTTCTATCAAGGTTTCTAAATGTTGATAATCCAAATGTTTATATCGATAAAACTTACCACCTGATAATTGCAATCCGTCAATAATGCTTGCATGATTTAATTTATCAGAAAAAACTACTGTCCTTTTAGTCAAAAAAGCTTGAAAAATCCCGACATTAGTATGATAACCGCTATTAAACAACAACGCTTTTTCCTTACCAAAAAGAGTTGCCAACAATTCTTCCAACTCATCAAAAACAGGGTTATTGCCCGCTAAAAGACGAGCAGAGCCTGAACCGACTGAGCCCTTATATGTACTTAAAAATTGTCTTGATATCTCTTCATCCGCACAAATCCCCAAATAATCATTTGATGAAAAATTTAACAATTTTTTCTCAACTGAACCTTCACTAAGAAAAACATATTTTCCATCTTTACGAATTTTAGCAATAGATCTAAAACAAGATTCTTTTTTTAATTTTTCAAGTTCTTCTAAATAAAAATCAATCAAAACGGTACCTTTTTATTATATTTTAACTCATACGGCTGTAAAAATTAAAACATAATCTAATAAACAAAAGCAATCATTTTTGTAATTTTATTAAACAGTAAATTTAAAAAAGTTTTGATTGTTTGTTGTTGCAGTTTGAGTAGAACTACTTGTTGTAGATTGATTTTCATTACTTGCTACTGTAGTTTGGTTTGAATTATTAACTGTTGTATTGTTTTGTCCGAATGGATTTGTAACCGCTTGTCCATTTTTACCTGAGTTAGTAGTTGAGCCAGAACCACCTCCCACAGCTTGTGCAGCATACATTGAAGCTTGTTCATTGTTAAGTTTTTCTTCTATTGATTGAACAGTTGAAGCCTGCTGAGCTGCAGTTGAAGATGTCGCGTTATCTTTAGTTGCTAAAGCAGTGCCTAAATTACCAGCCGTACTAGCTGCCGTACTAATTGATGACATTAAAATTGTTTGCTTTATTTGAGCCCAATTTTTTGCCGATTCTGCTTCTGCCTGCGCTGTTTCCAATTCTTTTTCTGCTGTTTTTAAATTATTTTCTGCAGTTGATTGTTCTGTCTCTGCTGTTGTTTGTTTTCTTTCTGCTTCTTCTAATGCCGCTTCTGCCTTTGTCTGCTCAGCCTTAGCTTCAGTAACCTTAGCTTCTGCTGCCGCTACAGCCGCTGCTTTTCCCGGATCATCATCAGGCATACTCTGAGCTTGTTGCAACTCTTGCTCTGCAGTTGCAACATTAGTTTTTGCAGTATCAACTTCTGTTTTTTTAGCCTCAACTTCTTGTTTTGCTGTTTCAACTTTTTTATCCGCTGATTCTTTAGCTGATTTTGCATTTTGTACTTTAGTACTTAGCGAGGTTTCTTTTTCCTTCGCGGCTTGTTCTTTTGTTTTAGCCTGCTCGTTTTGGGTTTCATCGGCAATCTTTTTATCTTGAGCTACATCATTTTTTTGTTCTGCTTGTTGCGCATTTTGATCAGCTTGTTGAACATTATCAGCATTTTCAGGACCAGCACTTTCTGCCTCTGATTTCAAATTTTTCAATTCACCTTTATCATTTGTTGAATTAGCATTCGCTTCAATTGAACTTAACTTGTCGTTAGTCATACTAACCGCAACGGTTCCAGCGGCACCAGCCGCACCTGACACACCAGTAGATACTCCATTCATTGCCGCATTAGAAGAATTAGTCGTATTTGAGCCTTGCGTTGATGTTAAATTCATACTAGACTGTGAACTATTTACAGAATTTGTATTACTTTGTCCAAAAATAGAAGTGCGGTCAATGCCCCCAGCACTAGAAGTTTTACTATCCCAAATCGATATATTTTGAGATGTTGTAGCAGAACTACGACTCCACGTACCTGGAGTTACATTTTGACCAAAATTAGGTTTGCCTAAATTGTTAAATTTAATAGCCATAATACTCTCTCTTAATATTACTCTTAAATATATAAAGTATATAATTGAGAGATAATTGCTTAGCCAATGACAAATATTAAGAAATATTACAAGCTATCTTCAAAACCACGCGAACGAGAAGGCAAATTGCTATACCCTGGATTAGACATAACAGTTTTTCTGATATATTTATCCGTATAATTCCCTTTTACGAAAAGCTTTTTCAACATTTCTTCTCTAACAACAAGAGGATGAGTAGATTGTGCTTGCTTTGGATAATCTTCACTCAATTGTGTCCAAACAGCAGCCTCCAATGTCCAAGCGTAAGTTTCTTCATTAATAGAATTAAACTCATCTTGATGCAACGCCTCATGTGCTAACAAAGATGCCAAGGCAATAGGAGGTGCATCAAAATGTTTTTGGTTTATATAGATATACAAACGCTCTTTTCTTTTCCAGCCTAAAGCATCAAATTCCTTATAAGCTTCGCCTATTTGCGCCAAGTCCTTAAACTCAATTTTAATAGGTTTTAAGCTCAAGTTATTCCCCATAATAGCAAGTCTGGAGAAATTTCCGACAGACTCTTTCATCGCTTCTAACGCGGCTATTATTTTCAAATCCTTTGTAACTGACTTGTATTCCTGTTTCAAAGCTTGTGTTTCTTCTTCACTTAAACTTTCTATTTCTAAAACTGATTTTTTATTTTGGGCCACTTCCTTTGCAGCGGAAACACCTACATTTCCGAAATACAATAAAAAAGTCATAACTAATAAACTAATAATCTTTTTACTCATACTCAATTCTTCCATATTCCTACATTATATTATTACATTATTTTCTTTTAAGGACAAATTTTTATAAATCAATTTACCATGTTAGAATAGATTGACGAAAAAAAACATAAAATGTTTCAGAACAAGGAGAAAATTATGACAACTATGGTAAGAGCAAGCCACTTGCTTGTAAAAACAGAAGAAGAAGCAAAAGAATTAAGAGAAAAAATAGTTAATGGAGAAATTTCATTTGAAGATGCCGCTGCAATGAACTCTTTATGCCCATCCGGAGCTAATGGCGGAGATTTAGGATTTTTTGGCAGAGGACAAATGGTTAAACCTTTTGAAGATGCTTGCTTTTCAATGGAAATTGATGAAGTATCTGAACCAATACAAACACAATTTGGCTGGCATTTAATTCAACTAACAGGAAAAGAAGATTAATTTTTCTTTATGCTCAAAAATAATCTCACAAATTTTCTAAAAGAAAACGAATATGATTATTTACTGGTAAATTCGACAAATGAATTTTTAGTCGAATATAATGCGTTGGAACAAAATGCAAGATACTATTTAACAGGCTTTTCCGGTTCTACCGGAGAAGCTTTGTTGGATAAAAACGGAGAAATAAATCTTTTTGTAGACGGAAGATACCACAAACAAGCAGACAACCAAGCAAACAAAGATACAAATGTCGTAAAACTCCAACTTGGAGAAACCCTCTTAAACTCATTAACTGACAAAATTTGTGAGAATTCTAAGCTAGCAGTAATTTCAACAAAAATTTCTCTTAATTTCTATAACAATTTAAAATCAACTCTATCTAAAAAAAATATTGAAATTATACCACTGGATTTTGACCCAATTTTTAATTTTGTCGAAAAACAACAACCAAAAAAAGCGCAAATTATAGATATTCCGATTTTTATAAGCGGAAAAACCGCAGAAGAAAAAATAAAAGAAATACAAAAAGATTTGAAAGAAAATGACACCAGACTGGTAACAAACCTTGAACAAATTGCTTGGATTCTAAATAAACGTTGTTTTGCACAAAACTTCTCTTCTTGTTTTGACGCCAAATTAATAATAAACAAAGAAGATTATCAATTATTTTGTACAAACCAAATTCAAGAATATAAAAATTTCCTTAAAATAACTACAAAAAACATTCTTTATGTCCCCAAACACATCTCATACAGTGATTTTCTAATAATTAAAAATAAATCCACCCCCCTAGACAATGATTTAATAGAAAGAAAAAAAGCATTAAAAAATGAAGCTGAACTTGCACATATGCAAAAATGCTTTAACAAAACAGATATTGTAGTAACAAAAATTTCAAATTATATAAATTCTGCCCAAACACTAACAGAACAAGAATTGGTAAAATTAGTTGAAAAGGAATTTTTTGCACAAGGCGCAAAATCATTGAGCTTCAATACAATTTTGGCCAGCGGAAAAAACTCAGCATTAGCCCACTACGCAACAGACATGGAACAAAAAACAGAAATTAAAAAAGGTGACTTGGTGTTATTAGATTGCGGTGCATATTTTGAAGGTGGTTATGCTACAGATATAACTAGAGTGTTTTGTTTCGGGGAACCGAATAATCTTGCAAAGCAAGTCTATACAACAGTTCTAAAAGCTAACTTGAATGCTTACAACTGTGAAATAACAAAAAATACAAGAGGCTTTGATATAGATAAAATTGCAAGAGATATTATAAATAACGCAAAATTACCCAACTTTAATTTTAACCACGCCACCGGACATGGTGTAGGAATAAGCGTTCACGAATTTCCACCAAGTATTTCTCCGACAGAATTAGCAAAAAACAAACTAAAAGACTCTATGGTATTTACAATTGAGCCCGGTGCTTATAATCCTGATTTTGGCGGTGTAAGACTTGAAAATACAGTTTATCTAAAAAACAATAAAATAAACTCTTTTTCAAAAATTAAATTTGAAGAAAAACTCATAGACAGAACATTATTAAATGAAGTAGAAAAACAATGGCTTGATAAATGGCAAAAGGAGGCGCTGTGGATATAGAAATCACAAGCACTACAAATAATTTGGTAAAAGAAACGGCAAAACTTGCTCAAAAAAAATATCGCAACGAAAGTAAATTATTTTTATTGGAAGGACAAAAAGCAGTTGAAGAAGCCTTTGCCTTAAACATAAATTTTGAAAATGTCTTTATACTAAAAGAAAAAGCCGAAAAATACAGCCAATTTCCAAAAAAAATTCTAACAAACGAGGCCGTATTAAAAAAAATATCAACAACCCAAACTCCACCTGAAATTATTGCTACCGCTAAACAAATCGAGTTTTCTAAAAAAGATATCTCTTCAAAAAACAAAATAATCTTACTTGAAAACATAAAAGATAGTGGGAATTTAGGCACAATATTCAGAACAGCAACGGCACTGGGTGTTGAAGCCATAATATTATCAGGCGAAACAGCAGACATCTATAATCCAAAAACAATCCGCTCTGCTGTTGGTAATATTTTTAAAATTCCTTTTATTACAATAAAAGATATAAATGAAGCAAAAAAACTCCTACCAAACCACAAATTTTATGCGACAGTTGTACCGCAAAAAAATACTACAAATATTACACAATTAAGTCTCCCATCAAAAGCCGTAATAATGTTCGGTTCAGAGGCAAGCGGACTAAGCAACAATGCAATAACTATCTCTGACAAAAAAATTACTATTCCAATATCAAAAAATGTTGAATCACTGAATTTAAGTACAGCTGTAACAATATGTATATGGGAGTTATTCAAAAATGCTTAGACCTTTTTTACCTATAATTCTACTAACAATTTCAAATGTTTTTATGACTTTTGCGTGGTATGGACACCTAAAATACCGCAACTCCGCATTGTGGGCTGTTATTCTCATAAGCTGGGGAATTGCCTTATTTGAATATTGTTTTCAAGTTCCGGCAAACCGCATCGGTTATGAATATTTTGATGCCGCTAAGTTAAAAACCATACAAGAAGTTATAACACTGATTGTATTTTCTGTTTTTTCCGTTTGTTACTTAAAAGAACAATTAAAATGGAATTATATTGTAGGTTTTGCACTCATTGTTTTAGCCGTATTTTTTATCTTTAAAAAATGGTAAAACTCTATTATTAAAAATGTTACAATTTTCAAAATCTTACGCAAATTTTTTAGAACAAATGTTTTTACATGAAAGTAAGTGTGGAAGTGTTATTTGCAATTTTAAGTGCAAATAAGGTGAGGCAACATTGCAAGTAAGCAATAATCAGAAGATATTCATAAATAATGGTGAAGAAACTAAAAGAACAACTTCACCTCAAAAACATGTCGTTTCTGCTTTTATCCCCCAATGCCCGCCTTTAAAATCATACCCATCCAAGGATATTTTTGCGGCACAAACAAAACCGTTAACAACCTCTTTACCGGAAAAAATAGCATCAAATACACTGGATAAAATTTATCTTAAGGCTTTACCGGAAAAATTTATAGCAAAATATGCAAACAATGACTTTTTAACAAAGGCAATATCCAACAACCCTCAAATTGAAAAAATGTTAAAAGAAGAGGGGCTAAATGTCAGAATAGAACCACAAAACGTTACAACTATAGCAAACTCTCATCTTATACCAACAATGAAATATGCAAAAAATATAATGCTCAATAGTGGTGAATATTTTTCTCCAAAAGAATATGAACTGATGGCTCAAGCTGCATTAATACATGATTTAGGAAAAGCACTTATTCCATCTGAAATACTAAACAAAAAAGGAGCATTATCTCCTAAAGAAAAAGAAATAGTAAAACTTCATAACGACATAGGATACGAACTTCTTAAATCTACAAATTTAAGCCCAAGAGTTCTATCAATGGTACAAAATCACCACGGATACGGAAACATATATCCAAAAGACTCTTTAACTCAAATTTTAACAATTGCAGATGTTTATTCTGCATTAAAAGAAAAAAGAGCATATAAAAAAGTGATGAATGACGAAGAAGCCTTTAAAATACTTGAACAGGGCGCAAATGCCGGTGATTTTAACATTAATTATGTCACCAGTCTTAAAAAATCCTTACAAAATAAAAATATTTAATCTCAAAAAATAAGACAATCATACATTTAAGTGATACCAAAAGGTATTATTTTATTGTAAATTATACTTGTGAGGAAACACAGACTGGGGATTAAATGAAAAAAATTCTACTATTATTAGTTTTAGCCATATTTATAACAAGCACTATGACTGTTAACACGACTCAAGCCGCAAAAAAGGCCGGAAAAAAATCATCTATTAATGCCGCACAAGTTCAGGAAATGTCAGACAGTGTAGACAAATTAACTACAAAAATATATGCAGGCAGTCTTTTTTCACCTGAAGACAATGCAAATCTAATAAATATTAAAATTAAATTAGACAACCAAATGTTGGTTTCTCCTGATGCGGCTTTAGCCCCTCTATATTATAAAGCAGGCAACTTATACAAAGCAAGAGAATACAAAAAAGAGGCGATTGATTGCTATCAAACAATCTTAGAAAATTTTGGAGATACCGCATTGGCGCCCAAAGCACTAAAAGAACTTAATGCTCTTGGTGTAAAGGTAAACTTACCTCAAACCAACACCATTACAGCAAATTAGTTCGATTCGGTAATTTTAAATTATACATTTTATGGTAATTTATCTTTATGGTTAAAAGAATACTTTTTTTATTTTTATTGGTAATACTTTTTGGTTTAATATTCAAATCATGCATAAGAGCAGATATCCAAGAAGAAACCACAGTACCAAAAACATTATCAAAAACAATAAACTCACAAATCAAAATAGCCCCCCCAAAAAACATTACCATAAACGGAATAGACTACTTGCAATCACAAGCACCGATAGGAAATTTCGGAGGTACATTTATAACATCAACCATTGGAGAAGGCCCCAAAACATTCAACCCTTGGAATTCAAAAGATGCAACGTCTTCTTCTTTATCAGAATTGATGTTTGACGGACTGATATCAACAAATGTCTATACCGGTGAAATTCAACCAAAACTGGCTAAATCCTTTTCTGTTTCTCAAGACAACAAACAATACACCTTTAATATAAGAAAAGGTTTAACATGGTCAGATGGTACACCTATTACCGCTAAAGACATTTATTTCACATATAAAACAATCATTTTTGAAGGATTTGGAAACACCAGCACCAGAGATGCAATGATTGTTGATGGAGAATTACCTAAAATTGAATTGATTGACAACTACACAATAAAATTTTCAACAAAAAAGCCATTCGCCCCATTTCTAAGACAACTATCAACGCCAATTGCTCCGGAGCATATATTCAACGAAGTCTGCAAAAAAGGCAAAAAAAGCTTTGACTCTTTTTGGGGACCAAACACAAAACCAAAAGATTTTGTTACTAGCGGTGCTTTTAAACTGGCAGAATATGTTCCTGCTCAAAGAGTTATATTTCAACGGAATCCCAATTACTACATCATAAACACAGAAAACAAAAAACTCCCTTATTTGGATAAATATATTGTTCTTATTGTAGGTGACCTGAATAATGAATTACTTAAATTCAAAGCAAACGAAATTGATATAATAAATTTAAGAGGGGTAAATGTGCCTTCTTTTAAAAAAGAAGAGTCCAATTCAGATTACACAATATACAACCTCGGCCCAACATCAAGCACAATGTTTTTTGTGTTTAACTTAAATCAAAGAAAAGATTCTAACGGAAAATTTTATGTTCCTGTCCATAAACAAAAATGGTTTAATGATAAAAACTTCAGAACAGCAATTGACTACGCAATTGATAGAGAAAATATGATATTCAACATCGCTAACGGTGTCGCAAAACCGTTATTCACCGCAGAAGCAATTCCTTCTCTATTCTTAAACAAGCAAATAGCCCAAGGGCACAAAAAAAATATCGAACTTGCAAAAGAATATTTGCAACACTCCGGTTTTACAACTGACACAAAAGGGGTTCTACACGATAAAGACGGCAACAAAGTTGAATTTAATTTATTAACAAATGCAGGCAACACCGAACGTGAAGCTATAGGCGTTATGATAAAACAAGATTTATCAGAATTAGGTATAAAAGTTAATTTCAAACCCATCGAATTTAACTCTCTCGTCAACAAAATAACCAATACACTTGACTGGGATACAGCAATAATGGGACTAACCGGAAACATATTAGAGCCTCATGGCGGTATAAATGTTTGGCATAGCAACGGTCCTTTACACCTGTTTAACAAAAGATTAAACAACGAAAACGACCTACACTCTTGGGAAAAAGAACTAAACAATATTTATGAAAAAGGAGCACTTGAGCTTAATCCAGAAAAGAGAAAAACACACTATAATCGTTACCAAGAAATAATATATAATGAAAAGCCAATAATATACTTATATTCACCACTTCAAATATCAGCTGTTAGAAAAAAATTAGGCAATATATTTCCAACTCCACTAGGCGGATTAACTCATAATTTAGAAGAAATTTATGTAAAATAATACGCCAAATATTACAAAAGGTAAAACGTGATTTATTGCGCCTTGAATTGCCTTCATAAAATAATAAAACTATTTCAAACCAATAATTATATCGCCTTACCGCTCAACTGACCACAAGCAGCATCTATATCCAATCCACGCTCTAAACGAATGGTGACTTTTTTTCCTGCCGTCTCCAACAAGTATTTAAACTTATAAATCGCATCTTTAGTCGGACGCGAAAAAGAATCACCGGCTACCGGATTATAGATAATTAAATTAATATTACAATTTAAATCATTTAAATAATAAGCCAAATCCTTTGCACATTGAGGAGAATCATTAAATCCACCTATTAAAATATATTCAATAGTAACTCTACGCCCAGTTTTTTGAGTATAATTCGTTAAAGCTTTTTTAAGCTCATCAATATTATATTTCTTTTCTACCGGCATAACCTTTTGACGAAGCTCATGAGTCGGAGCATGCAAAGAAATAGCCAAGGTTGATTGCATCTCTAAATCTGCCAATTTATTAATCTTTGGAACAACGCCACAAGTTGAAACAGTCATCCGGCGTGCCCCAATTTGAAAACACTCATTAAAAATTTTCATCGCAGTCAACACGTTTTCAAGATTTAATAATGGTTCACCCTGCCCCATAAATACAATATTTGTTACCTTTAATCCTGTTTCAACCTGAATAGCCAAAACTTGCGAAATAATTTCATAAGGAGTTAGATTTCTAATAAAGCCCCGTTTTCCTGTTGCACAAAACGCACAGCCCATAGCACAACCGACTTGAGAAGAAACACAAGCAGTTAAATTTGAACGGTTATCAAACCTCATCAATACTGTTTCAACTCGTTCCCCATCCGGAAATTCCAGTAAAAATTTAATAGTACCATCAGAGCTTACCTGCTTTGCGGCAATTTTTATATCACTAACAATAGCTATTTCCTTGAGTCTATCCCTAAATTTTTTTGACAAATCCGTCATATCATCAATATCTTTAACAGATTTTAAATACACCCAATTGTAAATTTGACGCGCACGAAACTTGCTTTCGCCCATAGACAGACAAAATTCTTCAAGTTCTTCTAAATTCATTTTTGACAAAACTTTTTGCATGGTAAAATAATACACTAAAGTAATAAAAAAAAATAGGTTAAAATGGAAAAATTACATTTAAGAGCATATGCGCACATAGGAGATGCCATTTACGAAGTTTTTATTCGCGAAAAAGTTATAAAAATAACGTCAAACGGAAAAAAAATGCATGAACTAACAACAAAATATGTTAAAGCTGAATTTCAAACGGAAACACTTGAAAAACTTATTCTAGAATTAAGTGATGAAGAGCTTGATTTAATAAGAAGAGCAAGAAACCTACCCTCCACAAGCTTTAGGCGAGCACAACAATCCTTACACAGACACGCAACCGCTTTTGAAGTATTACTAGGTTATAATTATCTCAATAACAAAGACCGTTACAATTCGTTACTATCTAAAATCAGCAATTTTATTGAGTTTTAAAGAAATTCGCAGATATCACACAAACACCGCAAGTCAAATTTGTAAAGTTTTGTAAATTTGAAACTTTCAACCACTGACATATTTTTCAAGTCATTAAAAAAACAACAGATATTTTTTTGTTAAATAATATAAACAAACGAGACAAGAGGGTAAAAAATATGTTATTATATAAGAACCAAGACTAATAAGTGTTACAAATACCCTTAATAAACAAGGATAAAAAATCCGCTAATGGACAAATTAAAAGGCAAATGTTAACAAAACTTTAAAAAACAAACTAAAAAGGACAATATTTAACAAGAAATTGTTTTTATATAAACAACTGTGTAGGAAGAATAATGTCGGAGGAAAGACATGACAATTAGTGTGAATTCAAAGAAAAAACAAGTAAAAAAATCTTTTGATGAATTATTGGTAGATTTAAAAACAAGTAATTCGGAAAAGGTTAGATATAATGCCGCAAGAGTTCTTGGCGAAATGGGTGACTCTGCTGCGGTTGAACCATTAATTGACGTTTTGAAAAATGACAAAAACGGCTCTGTTCGTTTATATGCGGCTCGTGCGCTAGGCGAACTCGGCGATAAAGATGCAACTATTCCACTTATTGAATCATTGAGAGAAGACCGCAACGTAGACGTACGTGTTCGTGCAGCTCGTGCTCTTGGTCGCTTAGGCGGAAAAATTGTTGTTGAACCTCTAGTAGAAGCATTAAATGATGAAAACCCTCAAGTTTGTATCACAGCTACTGATGCATTGATTGAAATTGGTGATGTTGCAACTGATGCTTTAATCGAATCTTTAGACCACGAAAAAGTAAATGTAAGATGTGATGCAACAAGAGCACTAGGCGAAATAGGGAACCCTAAAGCTGTTGATAGAATCATCCATATGCTTAAAGACGAATGGGTAAACGTAAGAATATATGCAGTTACTTCTTTAGGTAAATTGAATGACGTAAAAGCGGTTCCTGCATTAATTGAAGTTATGCAAAACAAAGAAGAAAATGATCTCGTTAGAGCTGGTGCTGCTGCAGCTTTGGGAGTACTTAGAGATCAAAGAGCATTGCTTCCTCTTAGAGAATTGATTATGAATGCTGAAGAACTTGGTGAGCTTGAAGACACAGCATTAAAATCATTTAAGAAAATTATGGCAGCTAACTGGCAAACTATTCCAGGAGCAACCCCTCAAAAGAAAACAGCTCAAGTATAAGGTTTTATTTAAAATAAAGAAGAAGCTCCTTAATTAAGGAGCTTCTCTTTTTAGCATTCCAAATATATTTGTTTTATAATAACAATGTAGTTAGAGTTAGATAAGAGGACATGTCGTGGGTAATACAGTTGTTGTTGGAGCTCAATGGGGCGATGAGGGTAAAGCTAAAATTACAGACCTTTTAGCAATGGATGCTGACATAATCATAAGATACCAAGGCGGCTGTAACGCAGGACACACCGTCGTTGTAAATGGTAAAACATACAAATTTCACTTAATACCTTCCGGAATTTTATATAAAAATAAAACCTGTATAATTTCAGCTGGAACAGTTATTTATCCAGACTCGCTTAAAAAAGAAATTGATGAATTGCTTGCTGATGGTACAAACCTCTCAGGCTTAAAAATTCATCCGCTAGCCGCTATAACAATGCCATGGCATATAGATATTGACGGCATAAGTGAAGACAAAACAGCAAAAACCAAAATAGGCACAACAAAAAAAGGTATTGGCCCAACTTATGCAGACAAAACTGCTCGATATGGACTAAGAATTGAAGATTTATACGATGAAGAAGCTTTAAACACAAAACTAGACAACATTTTGCCACTTAAAAACAAAATATTAAAAGAAGTTTACGGGCTAAATGAATATACAAAAGAAGAAATTTTAACCCTTTGTAAAAAATATGCTGAAATTTTCGAACCATACGTTTTTTGGGATTGGCAAGAAGTTCTTTCTGATGCATTAAAAAACAATAAAAAAATTCTTTTTGAAGGCGCACAAGGTGTTATGCTAGACATAGATTGGGGCACATATCCGTTTGTTACAAGTTCAAACCCAATTGCCGGTGGTGCAGCAACAGGCTCAGGTTTAGGAATAAATGCAATAGATGAAGCTATAGGCGTTATGAAAGCTTATGTCACCAGAGTTGGCGAAGGTCCTTTTATAAGTGAGCTTGAAGATGAAACCGGCAAAAAAATCCAAACCATAGGCGCAGAATTTGGAGTAACAACAGGCAGAGCTCGTCGTTGCGGCTGGTTTGATGCCGTAATTGCCAAATATGCAGCACTGGTAAGCGGGTTAACAGGAATAGCACTCACAAAAGCCGATATATTTGACACCTTTGAAACAATCAAAATTTGCACTGCATACAAAGATAAACGTGACGGCAAGATATACAAGTACTACCCAACAAATGTTAACATTCACAAATATTTAGAACCGGTTTATGAAGAACATGAAGGTTGGCTCGAAGACATCACAAAATGCAAAACTTATAATGAGTTACCAGTTAATACTAAAAAATATCTTAAACGTCTAGAAGAATTAATTGGAGTAAAAATAAATATCATTTCTGTCGGTCCTGACAGAGAACAAACTATAATTCTGAACAATCCAATGAAAACAATGTAATTAAATAAATTAATAGAATAATTATTCTAAGGGGATATAATATCAAAGTTAATTAATAACATTTGACAATAGTTTCATCCCCACAAATATTTCTTACTTTCATTCTTAATGGTTTTTTAACAGATTTTATTTTTCCATCCCAAAATTCTTTTTTCTGTTCCCCATTAATTATGACGTAAGAAGTCTTATCATCTATTTTTATTTCCGTATCACTATGCCAAATTCCATCCGCATTTGTACAATCAAGAGAAATATATTCAATTGTTTCTAACCCACTTTCGCTGATAATGAAAGGGGTGTGCTTTTTACCATTACCCTTTAAAGATTGGGCATATTTTTTTGCATTATACTCTTCAATTTTTTGAATAACTCTATCACTTGCAAACTGATTAATTGTTATTTGGTATTCTTTAAATAATTTTTCCTGAATTTCTTCTAATTTAAAATCAATGATATCTTCCACTATTACATCATCAAGCAATTCTTTTAAATCCCTAAGTTCGATTTCTATATTTATAGAATCATCTTCCTCAATAAATTTTTTTATTTCATTAATATCAACTATATCAATATAGTAAACAATAACCTTTTTAACCTCAGCAGGTAAATCCGGAATTGCTTTACGCATAATTTCATTCATCATTTTTTCATCAAGCAATTTCGTTGAACTATCCAATAAATTTGGAATATAAACAGGTATCATCCCTTCTTTTGAATCTTGAATAGCACCTTCCCAATATTCATCAAGAGAATCTTCATTTCTTAGACCCTGAATAAGATTTTTCATTTTATTCATAGTTTGCACAGGATTGCGATATAAAGAAACGCCATCTTTTATTTCTTTTACACTAAATTCTGCACTGTCATATACCAATCTATCCCTTGTGGTTTGTATACTATTTATACCAATATCACAATGTATAAATTTTCTATTAAGCTTGTTAGCAACTGCGGCTGTAACCCCACTGCCTCCAAAGAAATCCGCAACTAACATATTTTCTTTAGAACTTGCTTTTATAATCCTTTCTAATAAACCTTCCGGTTTTTGTGTTTTATAACCCAAATATTCACTTGCCCCACTAATTATTGGCTTTGTATAATCACAATCCCAAACATCTCTAACATATACATTTGAATAGTATCTGTTAAAAAGTAAAGACTTATACTTATCCTTTAAAGGTTTTTTATTTTTTAGACAATCCAAAATTTCTTCTATATTCTGTACCGTTAATTTGTCCATTTCCGGCGACAAAGATAATGTATCTATAAAAGGCTTTTCATATATTACATCTTCTTTTTCAGGAATAAATGTATAATCAGCTGATTTAGTATAAAAATATAGTGTGTCATGTTTACGGCCCCAAAATTCTTTGCCTACCCCCTGAATACGATACCCCCATACTATTTCATTTTTAAAATTATCTTCTCCAAAAATCTCATCCATTAGAATTTTTACATAATGCCCTATGTGCCAATCAAGATGAACATAAATAGAAGCCGTATCTGACATTACACTTTTTATTGCCATCAAGTTTTCATACATCCAATTTAAGTAATCTTCTTTATTCCATAAATCCCCATACATTTTTTCTTCAAAAGATTTTAGTTCTTCTATATCTAGTTCTTGTTCAGCTTTAGATATCACTTCTACAACTTTGGGATTTTTCCTTATATACACTCTTTTAGCATAATCAGCGCCACTCGCAAAAGGAGGATCAATATATACCAAATCAACTTTAATATTGTTATCTTTTAAATATGCACAAGCAGATAAACATTCTCCCCTAATAATCATATTATCGGAATTTTTCCCTACAACCTCTGTTGTTTCGACTTCATACAAAGGCATTCCCCTTTTAAGTTTGTCTTTTACATTAAAACTGCCTTTATACTTCAAAGTTCTGGCAAAATTATCAAGTATTGCTTGTCCTTCTATCGGTTCTGGGAAATAGGGTATATATTTAATCGCCATTATTCATTCTCCTTAAAAAAGTTTTTTATTTTATCACTCATTGTTATTATTAAATCGTTTTCGTTCATATCATCTTGCAAATACAAGAAGTCAAAACGATTATATCCGAATTTTTCATTATTTTGAAGGATAAAATTATTTTCCATAAATGCTTTTTTTTCTTTGAAATCTTTCGCGAAACCTGCCCCTTTAGTTTCGACAATCATTATTTTATAAATCTCATTATTTTTTCTCTTAATAATTAAAAAGTCAGGAGTATACCTACCCATATACATCCAATTATTTTTAGAGGATTTATATGTCTTAATTTTAAATTCAGTCAGTGCCTCATCTCCGTTATAATATATTTCCAATCCTTCCTCATTAAAAGTGCTCAAATTCAGAATTTTATTCAAAAAAGCTTTTTCAAAAGAACTGTCGGTTTTATATGGTATATAATGATACGTTTTGTCTTTGTTCGGATTAGATTGGAATTTGGATTCTACTTCTTGTGCTTGTTGTTCAAGCCCATTTGCCCTTAAAGTTTTTATTGTTTGTCGCAACTCCTCGGACAAGTTAAGCATCCCTTGATCTTCTTGTATTATTGATTTAACTTCATTTTGTGCAGGTGTATAAATTTCAGGTTTTGATGTTTCTATTAAAGATGTCAATTTTTCAACAATCAACAAATTAGCATTATCTTTTATTGTTTCTTCTTTTGTACTAAAACTTCTTTTATCAGAAAATGCTTTTCTGATATTAGCTTCTATTTGAGTAATGTTGTATTTTGAACTGAAATATCTTGTATCATCTTTTTTATATGTGATTTCATCAAAAACTTGTTTTAATTCTTTATTATATTTATTTAAATCCCCTAACGTTATATTATTAAAACTGCCTTTTGAAATTCTATGCAACCATAAATTAAAGTTAGCGATATTGTTTCCAATTTCCTTGGCAGTATCTATCTCTATAATATTGCCATCAAAATCCTGAGTCGTAATTATTCCATTATATTTTTGACCTAATGTTGAATTTTTAATTGTTTCAGACACATTGGCTTTTTCGACTACTAGTGTTTCATATTGAACAGATAGTTGATAATATTCAATCGGTGGTAAGTTTTTCTTATTCATTCTATTGTATCTGTTTATTGAAACTTTTTTATTTTGAGTTCCTTGTTCAAATTCTTTTATATCAATGTGATGTTGTTTTTGTAATTGTAAATTTAACTTATCAGC
Source organism: Candidatus Gastranaerophilaceae bacterium (assembly GCA_045636305.1). Taxonomy (GTDB): domain Bacteria; phylum Cyanobacteriota; class Vampirovibrionia; order Gastranaerophilales; family Gastranaerophilaceae; genus RGIG2134. The sequence continues at coordinate 28,981 of JAZTXF010000125.1, forward strand.
ATTCCCTTCATTCAAGTATATTAAGGCTGATTCACTCCGCTTTTTATCTACTTGTCTTAAACATCGACAACAAGTTTGTAATACCATATTTAATTGGCAATCTCCTTCTTGTGATAAAATTACACCTGTTAAACTCTTACAATCCCATCCTTCTTTACCAATCTGCGCAAGCAAAACAATTTTCTTTTTAGACAATGCTTTGTCTAAAGTATCAAATTCTAACTGTGCATTCTGAGGTTCCGAATACTTACTGTTCCCTCTATGAAATTTTAAAACAACCTCATCTGGATTAAGACAATAATCATTCAAAATTTCGCATATTTTAGGGAAAATAACCTCTTCTAAACTTTCTATAGTACCACAATAAATACCTAATTTAGCAATAGTATTATCTAAATATTTCTTGTTATTATACTTATTTAAAAATTCTCTTACTCCATTTTCTACAATTTCCAGACGGTTTCTACTATTAGATATTTTTACTATAGGTTTTTTAAGAAAATTTCCAATACCTTTTACTAACGGATAATAATACACAGTATTTGAAATTTCTTTATTTTCTAATTTTAAATTCTCAGTTATTTCTATTTTTTCAGATTTTTCAAGATATGGTGTCCCCGAAAACCCAATGACAGAATTAACAGTTTCATGCTGAGCCCAAGCGTTTACAACACTCCTTAATTTTATTTCCTCGCTAACTGCATGATGAACTTCATCAATAAATACAGATAAATTTGGAATTTTACCTATTAAACTTCTTAATTCATTAGCTGCACAATATTTTGCATATTCTTCTTTTGATAGTAAACTTGCTTGTGCATTATCTTTTTTGTCAACACGATCAAGAATAACTTTCTCTGCATTTGTAACAGCTATCAAACCAAACAATTCTGATAAAGGTTGATGGATTGCTATCTTCTGTACATTAGGATTTTTTATTTTATTACTTTTTTTATCCGTTTTAGATTGATCTAAAACTTCAAATTTAATCATTCTCTTTATTTTTGTTGCAGACGGTTCCGGAACAACCCACACCGGATTAAATTTTTGTATTGTTCTTAAGCTAGGAACAACAGAGCTTTTTAATCCTGATGGAGCAAAAACAATAAAGTTGTGTGCAAAAGATTTGTTTTTAGGCTCATTTAATGCAAAATACAAATCCAGATATATAAAACAAGCCATTAAAAATGTTTTACCGGCTCCCATTGGCAAACTAAACAAATAATCTGTATAATTTACATTATAAAAAATATTCTGGAAAACACGCTTATAATCTATTTTGTTATAATTTTCTTTAATTTCTTTCTCAAGCTTTGGAGATATTTTTTCGCCTTTATCGTTTTTTGTAATAGCATATTGATAAAGGGATAATGCGCAAGGATTTTCAATGAAATAATCCTTTAATTGTTGTTTTATTTCCAATTCCTCAACATTCAGAATATTAAATGCACCATCATAAAAAAGTTCCCATAAAGACTTACTTTGGCACTTCACTTTTAAAAATAAATAAGTTTTTATTGCATCAATTTGAGCATCTCTTAATTCATTAGTATTTACTATATAGTTTATTAGTTCGGTTACCGTACAATTTTGTGAATTATACCACTCATCTCTTTTATTTTGAATAATAGAATAAAACAATATAACACCTCAAAGCTATATACTAATTGTAGCACAAACATATTTTTTAAAAGTTCACTGTAATACATTTGATATCAAACACCTGCAACAAAAAAAAGAGTCCTTACGGACTCTTTTAATTGGCTGGGGCAAGACGTCAAAGTTCGAACTTTTAAAACAGCAAAATGGTTAATGGATAATATTGAAAACATCTATTTCATAGCTTTTAATCAAGTTTTAAAAGCTATTATGATATAATTATTTTATGGGTAAGCTCCCGTTTACCACTTCCGACACAGACTAGTTAAGAGGACAAAGGCGGAAAGGTGGTGATGAGATGAAATTCTGTATAACAGAAAAAGCGCTATGGCTTATTTTATTAATAATCATAGCACTTTATCTTCTCAAATAAGGGAGTTAAGAAAGACTTCAAGAGTTGCGACCTCTTGAGGTCTTTTCCCTATATTTATATATTAACATATTTATTAAAAAATTCAATACTAGAACTCTGGAATATAATAAGAGAGAGTCTTTTAGGACTCTCTCTCTTTAAAGTACTGGGGCGAAAGGATTCGAACCTCTGAATGGCTGGACCAAAACCAGCTGCCTTACCACTTGGCGACGCCCCAACGGTTTACTCTATTATATTATTGTGCGCATACTTCATTGTCAAGTATATTTTTGTAGTTTTTTTAAATTGTCCCCTTTTTTATTTAAATATCAATTAATTCTTTCCTTTTTTCGATAATTGTTACAAAATATAAAAATTCTATATAACAAATAACAAATTGTTTTAAATTTATGTTTTCAATAAAATACTGGTAGGTATAATGAGCAACTATAATTCCACAATTTCATCCTTTAAATTTTCCACCGACAGGGGGGAAAACATTGTTGCTGCGAAAAAAGGAAACAAGGTTCTATTGAAAGGTGACATTTACGGAAGAAGAACCGTCTCTCCTGCTGAATTCCTAAAAATGCTTTCTGAAGCGTCCCCTAAACTGGAACGTGCCCCTAAAAAAGATACTTACATTCCAATGCCCAAAAGACAAAGAGACAAAGAATTAATGCGTTCCCTACTATACTCAAATCCAATGATCAACCCATTTGGATATATGCCTACAAAAAACGGTTTTGAACCGGTTATAAAAAATCCGATGATAGAAAGCGCTCTAAATAGTATTTACGGCAAAGATTAATTTAGTCCGTTTCCTCATCTAAAACACTTAACACAGGAATATTTTTAACATCTTTAGCCCCCAGTTCAACCATTCTTTCAATATTTCGCACAATATTGTCTTTTCCTGCTAATTTTGTTAATGCACTTTTTAAATTAGTTTCCAGTTTTTGCAAATCGCCACAAAGAACACTGAATTTATTAATCATTTTTCCTGCTAAGCTGGCAATTTCTTGTGCATTTTTATTTTGCCTGTTTACCATATGGAAAGAATTGATAATTTTTAATGTTGCTAACAAATTCGAAGGAGAAACAGGCATAATTTTATTCTTCCACGCAAACTCCCACAACTGTGCGTCATCACCGAACAACAAATTATAACAACTTTCTATGGGAATAAACATCAAAACATATTCCGGTGAAGAATATTCTTCAATATCATAATATTCTTTTTTCGCTAGTCCTGTAATATGGGTTTTTACAGACTCTTTAAACAATTTCAAACTAGCTTCTCGCTCTATTTCGTCGTGAGCATTTATATAATCATCATAAGAAGCAAGTGATGTTTTTGCGTCAACATATATACAACGATTCTCTGATAAAAGCACTACAACATCAGGTTTTTTAGAGTCAAATCCCTTTTGTGTAAAATATTCCTCATTTTTACGCAAACCGGAGACCTCTAAAATTCTTTCCAAAACCAATTCACCCCAACGCCCTTGCGTTTTTGAATCTCCTTTTAGAGCCGTAGCTAACTTATTAGTATCTTGAGACAGTTTATTACCTGTATTTAGCACATATTGGATACTATTTTCTAATTTAGCAAATTGCTGAGTCTCATTCAAAATATTTTCAGCAACCTTTTTTTCAAATTTTTCAATCTGTTCACGAAATGGAGTCAACAACTCCAGCAATTTTTCTTTATTTTGAGAATTTAACTCTGAAGAATTTTCTTTAAGTGTTTTATTTGCAATATTTTCAAAATACAATTGCATCTGCTCCTGCATCTTTTGGACAGCAAAACTTGTATCTTCAGACGATTTTTTTTCAATAAACCTTAACACAAAATATGTTAAAACAACTCCGACAAAAACACCGATTATAAAAATTAAAATACTCATAATTCTCCTTAGTAATTATCTCCCAAAAAAGCTGCACCTATTACGCCGGAATAATCTCCAAGCTCAGCCTTTTTAAATTCAATTCTAGAGGCAGGAATTGGCAAAGACTTAACATGAGCTTTTAATATTGTTTTTTCATAAAAATAATCAATCGCTTCCACTAAACCGCCACCTAAAATTATTAACTCAGGATTAACAAAATTAATCACACTTGCCAATCCTGCTGACAAATATTCAGCAGCCTCGTCCAATGCCTGAATAACCAATTCGTCACCTTTATCCAAAGCTTTTTTAATCATGCCTGACGATATAGAACTTCCATCTGCCAAATAATCTACGATAACAGAATTTCTTCCTTTCTTTAACGCACCTGTAATACGCTTTTCTACAGCTGTTCTTGAAGCATACGCTTCGAGGCACCCCATAGCCCCACAGCCACACTGCCTTCCGCCATAATCAACGACCACGTGTCCAATTTCACCTGCCGTACCTGTTGCACCTTTGTACAATTCTCCATTGATAACAATACTTGAACCTACTCCCGTACCAACAAAGACACAAACCATATTATTATATCCACGTCCGGCACCGAATTTCAATTCACCCAAAGTCGCAATTTCAACGTCATTACCAACAAACACAGGCAAAGAAAATTCTTTTTCTATACTTTGTTTCAAAGGGACGTTAAAACAATCTAGATTCGGAGAACAAATTAAAACACCCTTGTTTCTGTCTACCTGTCCTGCTGCCCCTACACCGATTGAAGTTATTTGTGTCTTTTCTACTTGTGATTGTTCTAAAAGCTCATAGATAGATTCTATTATTTTTTCTAAAATTTTAGTCGGACCTTTATCTTTTTTAGTCTTTTTTTTCACGGAAGAAACAACCTTTCCCGTTTCTGTATTTATTAAAGCTGACAAGATTTTTGTACCACCTATATCAACCCCAACAGCATATGCCATAAAATTATCCCTTCAAATTCTTTACAATAAAATATTACCCTAAAATTTTATTTTTTTTAACCTATCAGACAATTTGCTTAAAATTAATTTATATATATGCTAAAATAATCAAGGAAAATTTTAACGAGGAAATAAAATGAAAAAACAATTTATATACACACTTTTAATGCTTTTACTTTGCGGAAATATTTGTATTAGCGCTAAAACTCCATCAATAGCTAATACAACCCAAATATCAGTCGTACAAAAGGCCGCACCAAAATATATTCAAGTAAAGCCATTAGACGTAGTTGCTTATCCTCAAGCATACCTTAATCAAAATATAGAAATGCAGGCCATATTTGATAAATTTTCCACATTGGGACTTGATTATTCACCGGCGCTCAAAAAATCAGAAGATTATATAGGTATTCTTATCCGCCGAGATGATATAACAGACCACGTTATGCCTTTATCAGAAATGAAATTATTTTTAAAAAGAACTACAGCTGAAAAATTTATAGATCTTGAATCCGGAGACAAAATCAAAATTCAAGGAAAAGTATTTTCTGCAGCAATGTCTGACCCTTGGATAGAAATCACAGAACTAACTGTCATCTCCTCTAAAAAACCGATAAAAGCAAATTAGCTATTTGAAAAATTCACAGATGACTCTATAATATTAATTGAAATACTTTGATAGAATTAGGGAGTCATTACAACCATGACAAAAGAAAAAATATATTTAACCGTACACGGACACTTTTATCAGCCGCCGCGTGAAAACCCTTGGCTTGAAGCTATTGAAAAACAAGATAGTGCTGCGCCTTTTCACGATTGGAACGCAAGAATTAATATGGAGTGCTATGATCCAAACTCTGTTTCCAAAATTGTTGACGATAAAAACCAAGTTATAGATTTAGTAAACAATTATTCATATATGAGTTACAACTTTGGACCTACTCTTATGTCTTGGTTGGAAGTACATGCCCCATTAACATATGAAAGAATTATAAAAGCTGATGCTAAAAGCATTGGAGAACACAACGGCCACGGAAATGCAATGGCACAAGTTTACAACCACATGATTATGCCATTAGCTAATACCGCGGACAAATATACTCAAGTAATTTGGGGGATTAAAGATTTTGAATATCGTTACGGTCGAAAACCTGAAGGAATTTGGTTAGCAGAAACCGCAGTCGATGACGAAACACTACTGGTTCTCGCAAATGAAGGCATAAAATTTACTGTTTTATCACCATTTCAAGCTGACAAATGCAGACCTTTAGGACAAAAGGACTGGCAAGATGTAAGCTGGGGAAATATTGACCCTGCAAGACCTTATAGATATTATATAAAATCAAATCCGGAAAAATACGTTGATTTATTTTTCTATGATGGGGCAATTTCACGTTCTGTTGCCTTCGATGAACTATTAAGAGATGGTGACAAATTTGCAAAACGTCTACAAGACGGTGTTTCTTCACAGCGTAATTTTACCCAACTTGTAAATATTGCAACTGACGGAGAAAGCTATGGACATCACACAAAATTTGGAGACATGGCACTTGCTTATCTTTTAAGAGTAAAAGCCATACAAGATGGTTTTACCGTAACAAACTATGCTGAATTTTTAGAAAAATTTCCTCCACAAGATGAAGTTGAAATAAAACAAGCTTCTTCTTGGAGCTGTTTCCACGGTGTTGGACGTTGGAAAGAAGATTGTGGTTGTTCAACAGGCGGACATGGAGGATGGAATCAAAAATGGCGCAAACCTCTAAGAAACGCTTTAGATTATCTTAGAGATGAACTTATAACACTCTGTGAAACTGAAGGCGATAAATATTTTCATGATTTTTGGCAAGCTCGCAACAGATATATTGACGTAATTCTTAACAGAAGTTCATTAACTCTAAAAAAATTCTTCAATGAAAATCTAAAAGAAAACTTACAAGAAGAAGATAAAGTAAAAGCGTTAAAACTTATGGAAATTCAACGACAAGCAATGTTAATGTATACAAGCTGCGGTTGGTTTTTTGCTGAAATTTCCGGAATTGAAACAACTCAAATAATGAAATATGCAGCAAGAGCTATTCAACTGGCTAAAGACTTTACAGATAAAGATTTTGAAACAAACTTCTTAAATATACTTTCCGAAGCGCAAAGTAATATTCAAGGAATGGGCAACGGCAGAGATATTTATAACAAATTTGTTAAGCCCTCTATTGTTACAATAAAACAAGTTGCTTGTTTATGGGCCGTCAGTTCCATATATGAGGATTTTGAAAAAGAAAGCAATTTATATTGTTATAAAATCAAAAAAATTGCATACAAACAAATTGAAAAAGGACAAACAACTTTAATCGTCGGACGAATAGAAATAAAATCACAAATAACACTGGAAAAACAAGATTTAACGTTCACATTATTACAATTCAGCGGCGGAGACTTCCATTGCGCTATTAAAGAATTTGTCAGCAACAGTGAATTTGAAAATATGCAAAAAGATATTTCAGGAGCATTTTTAAACTACCCACTCACTGAAAGTATTCGAAAAATTGATGAATATTTTGGCAGAGAATACTTTACCCTTAAAGATGTACTGATTGAAGAACGAAGAAAAATCTTACAAAAAGTTATGCAAGGTGAACTTGATAAATTTAAGAACATTTATCGTGATTTATATGCAGAAGGCATAGCTTCAATGCGTCACCTAAAAACACTAAATATCCCTATTCCTCAGGAATTTAAAATTGCAGCTCAATACACTTTGAGCCAAGATTTTAATAACTTTATACTTGATTGCGAAGATGAAATAAACGAATCTTCAATTCAAAATGCCATAGATGTAAAAAAAGAAGCAGAATTAATTGAAGTTGAATTGAACAAAGAGGAAGCTAATAAGGTTTTTACAAAGAAAGTGATAAAAGAAGTTTTTGCGCTTTCTAGAAACTTAGAACCACACAGAGCAGAAAGTGTTTTGAGTTTGTTTGACTATATAGAAAAGCTGGATTTAAAAACAAATATTGCAGAAGCTCAAAACATTTACTTCGCAAAAATATACCACGAACTTGGTATTATCCTTGAAGCACAGAAAAACAATCAAGACCTTAAAGAAAACAGAGCGTTCGTCTTATTACTATTACAAATAGGACAAAGACTGAACATAAATACAACTTTTTATCGAGATATTTTAGACAAATTGTCTTTACCATTCGTAAAATAATAACAAAAAATGACCGTCAAATAACCGGCGGTCATTTTTATAATCATCCATAAGGATTATGATATTAAGAAATAATCTGCTAATATTATAGAAGAAAGTTGGTATAATTATGCTTTATAAAACAAAAGAAGAAATAACTTACCCATATTTAACAAAACCCGTTGAAATATACACAATGCCATCAGGTCATAAAATCGTTTTAGCACACAAAGAAGGTGGGTTAATAAATATTAGCACTTGGGTTAAAACAGGTTCTATAAATGAAAATGATGAAAATAACGGAATCTCTCATTTTCTTGAACACTTAATGTTTAAAGGAACAAACAAGCATAAAGCAGGTGAATTTGATAAAACTTTAGAAGCATATGGTGCAATTGTAAATGCAGCAACTTGGAAAGATTATACCTTCTACTATGTTACACTTCCTAAAGGGCCTGAAAACAAATACTTTTACGAAGCAATAGATTTGCATGCAGATATGATGCTCGACCCTGTTTTGCCTGAAGACGAAATAGGCGAGCCCTTTAAATTCGGGCAAGAAGAACCGACGCAAAAAAGAGAACGGCTTGTTGTAATTGAAGAAATTCGTATGCGTAAAGATCAACCAGGGACAAGAGTTTATAACGCATTAAATAAATTAATGTATACAAATCATCCTTACAAACGTGATGTTATTGGGACTCCTGAGATTATTGCAGAAATTCCGCAAAAAACAATTATGGAATATTACCAAAAACATTACAGTCCCGCTAATATGACAACGATTCTTGTTGGGGAGTTCGACCACGAAGAAATATTAAACAAAGTAATTCAAGCTTTTGACTTTAAAGATAGGCTCAATACTTCAATCAAAACTCACAATCCGGATTTGCCGACTACTACACCTAAATATATTGAACAAACCGGAAAACTAAATACAGGCTTTTTAATGTTTGGGTTTTTAGGTCCTAAGGCAAATGATTTAAAAAATTGTGTAGGATTAGATATTATAAATATGGTGCTCGGTGATGGGGCAAGTTCAAGACTCTATCAAAAACTTATAGAACAAACAAACGAAAAAATATTTAACCACGTAGGCTCAGAATTTTATCAATTCAAAGACGGCGGCAATTTCTTTATTGATGCAAACTTCGAACCAAACAAAAAAGATGAAGCTATATCCCTTATCAAAAAAGAAATACAATTAATACTGGATGAAAAAATAACAGAAGACGAATTGATTAAAGCTAAAAAGAAACTCAAAGTTTCCTTCGCCTCTACGTCTGAAACAGTATCAGACATTGCAGACAATATTGGTTTTTATATGACTGTTCTGGACGGACTTTCTCCAGTTAATTCGTATTTTGAAATATTAGAAAATATCTCTCAAGATGAAGTGTTGGAAATTGCTCGCAAATATTTAAACCTAAACACTGCAACAATATCTGTAATGACTCCGGAGTTAAAATGAAAAAAATCTTATTGAATAATAATATAAACCTTATTTGCAAAACAACAAAAAACACACCAAGAGTTGCATTAACTTGTTATGTTAATATTAATGAAACAGAAAAAATACCGGGACTTTACTCTGTTTTAAATAAACTTTTTGTTCAAGGTACAAAAAAACGTTCTGCCGAACAAATAGCCTATGAAATGGAAATAAATGCTCTTGATATATATTCTGAAATGAAGTCCGATTATTGGAAATTTTGTTTAGTTTGTCTTAAAGAAGATTTTGAAACCGCTGCTGAACTTTTGTCAGATATAATGCTAAATTCAACTTTTGAAAATCTGGACAAAGAAATTATAAAATTAAAAGGAGAAACAATTGCCTCCTTAGATTCTCCTACAGTTTTGGCCAGAGACAAATTTGTAGAAAACATATACAAAAACCATCAATATGGTCACACCGGCTCAGTAATTATAGAAACCGTAGACAAAATTAATTCCAATGACGTAATTGAAGCATACGAATCAATATTTAAACCGGCAAACAAAGTTTTTTCCGTAGTAGGAGACATTGAATCAACTGAAGTTAAAAACATCTTAGAAAAATATTTTTCCTCATTGACAACTGAAACTCAAGAAAGCAAAATCAACTCAGCTAAACTTGAACAAAAAAATGTAATTAAGATTATAAAAGAAGATGCAAACCAAGCGCAAATATATCAAGGTTGGTTAGTGCCAGGCACTAAATCAGAGGATTCTCCAGCGTTATCTGTTCTTAACACAATTTTAGGCTCAAGCGGACTATCTTCCAGATTATTCTTAGAACTTCGGGATAAAAAAGGATTAGCTTATACAGTTCGCAGTGTATACTCAAAAGCAAGACACAACTCTGACTTCAGAGTTTACATTGCCACCGAACCCAAAAATATTAGTGTGGCCTTAGAGGGATTTAAAACAGAAATAGAAAAATTAAAAAACGAATATGTTTCTGAAAAAGAATTAATTGATGCAAAAAATAATATTATAGGAAAAATTCAATTCATAACAGAAACAAATTTACAACAAGCCGGCTCTATAGGGTCTTATGAAATAGAAGGATTAGGATGCGATTACCTTGAGAAATGGATTGAACGCATTCAAAAAGTAACAGAAGAAGATATCATGCGCGTCACCAAAAAATATTTTAATGAAAACTATATACTAACAATTCTGGCCCCTGAAAAATATTTAGGAGATGTCTAAATGAAACAAAGTATAAAAGTTGCTCAAAGAGTAAGAGTTGGTTTAGAAATTGAAGACGGACAAATCCTGCAATTTTTTAGCTATATCAAAAAAATATCCAACGACAGACTTTTACTTGTCTTTCCGGAAACAAAAGCATCCTTCGCACCGTACCTTAAAGAAGGTGAAACAATAAGATTATCCATATACACTTCTTTGGGAATTTTATTACTTTCTTCAATAATTTTGAGCGAACCTCAAAATTATGAATTTGAAGTAGAATACGAAAAGCCGGAAAAAAGGATACAACGCAGAAAATATGTAAGAAGTAAAGCAAATTACAGATTAGTTATAGAACAAGAAAATAAAACCTTCACGGCTCTAACAGAAGATATTGGTGGAGGCGGAGTTAGATTCATCTGCGATTACCCATTAAAACTAAGTTCTGTTCAAGCAAAATTATTTATTCCGGATATGGAAAACAATATACCATTTACCGGTAATTTAACAAAAAAGCATCATTTCAAAAAAAATGAATATTTGGCCGTATTTACAAATATTACAGACACAGACAAAAACAATATAATAAAAAAATGTCTATTGAATGAATCGAAAAGCTTAAGAGAACTTTAATATTTTGACCAAAACACATTTTCCCATTAAACTGGATATTATGATAGAAACAGATAAAAATATAAACAAAATAAACAAAACCTATAAAATTGGCGGAATACAAAAAGCAATAGAAGTATGTCAATCAGAATTAATCAACGACCCGACTAATGCTCAACTGCATATACGTTTGGGCGATTTATATTTAGAATGGCACTTGGATATCTCTCAAGCTAAATCATATATTGATGAAGCAATTACAGAATATCAAAGAGCATTAGAGTCTTACCTTGATTCTCCGGAAATTTACCAAAAAATTGGGATAGCACTGTATCATAAAAACGAAATTGAAAAAGCTATCAATTACTTTGAAATAGCTATCGAAAAAAATCCGAATTTTGGTGATGCATATTACATGATTGCTGAGTGCTATACTCGCAAAACCCACTTTATTGATGCAATAGAATATGCAAAAAAATCATTAAAAGTTTCTAAATTTTTCAATGCCAAAGCTCATTTATTGATTTTTAACCTTTTAAAGATTTCTCGTAAAAAAGATTTGACTCATAAATTAAAATGTTTAAAAGAATTTATTTTATTTTTACTTAACTTGCCATTTGATAAAATTGCATTAAAAAACATTTCAAAAGGACTATCATATTTAAAATATTTTCCGATATTGTTAAAAGGTTTGATAGAAGTCAAAAAAAACGGATTGGAAAAAGCTATTGAAATATATCAAGAAGCAATAGATAAAGCACCCGGTTTTGTGCTCTTATACTGTTTACAAGGTGACATATACAGAGCACTGGGCAGATATGAAGATGCCGTTACAGAATATAAAATGGCTATTTGGTTAGATAGTTTGAATATTGCGGCATACAGCTCTTTATGTTTATGCTATGAAGAAACAGGGGATTATGACTCTGCTGTTGAAATATATCAAAAGCTCATTGAAATACAACCTGATGTTGCAGAATATCACGGAAACTTGGCAAACATTTTATATATGAAAAGTGATTTACCAAAAGCTATTTCTCACTATCAAACAGCAATAACGCTCCATCCAAATCCTGCTTGGACAAGTCTAATAGCTCAAACCTTGGGCTACGTATACCAAGATGTTGAAAAAAATCTTGATGCTTCAATTGCAGCATACCAAACCGCATACATATTAACCCCAGGAGATATTGAAATATATATTAATTTAGGTAGCGCTTATTACGACAAAGGAGATTACGATAACGCACTCACCGTTTACAGAAAAGCTCTTGAACTCAACCCTATTAACCCCAAAATCCACTGCAATTTAGGTTATTTACATTGGGGCAAAGGCGATATTGAAGATGCTATCAAGGAGTATGAATTATCTATTCGCTACGATAAAAACTACGATATAGCCTACAATAATTTGGGCGTAATATATCTTGATGACTTAGGACACGTAAAAAAAGCCGCTGATTTATTCCAAAGAGCAATTGATTGTAACCCTAATTACGCTTTGGCCTATTACAATTTAGCCCGTTCCGTAGCAATTATGGGAGATAAAATCGAAGCAGCAAAATTATATCAACTGTCCATGAATGCAAACAGCATTACGAATGAACTTGATCCTCAAGATATTACAGACAGAATACAAGGGCTCTTTGATTAATGAAACACACAAAAGAAATTAGAGTATACTATCAAGACACAGACGCCTACAAAGTCGTATGGCATGGTTCATATTTAAAATGGTTCGAAGAAGGTCGTGTCGACTTTTGCGATATGATGGGCTTAACAATGGAAGAATTAGATTCTGGTGGAATAACACTCCCTGTTGTTGACATCCATTTGAGATACAAAGCCTCTGCGCTTATTCATGACCGGCTTATCGTAGAAACAACAATTTCGAATATAAGACCAATGTCTGTAACATTCAGCCAAGTTATAAAAAATAAAAAGACCGGAATTACACACATACAAGCAGAAATTACTGTTGTTGCGGTGGACCATAATGGCAAATTAATTAAGCGTCTGCCTGAAAAACTATACAAAACGCTTGAAAAAGCTATGTTAATAAATTAAACCCTATACAAATAGAATATTGCAAAAAATTTATTATTATTAAGCATTTTGTTAAAATTCTTTCCATTATTCCCCTATTTAAGGTACAATCTAATATAGAATAAATTTATTTGACAATTAAGAATGAGGGGACGCAATGACAAAAACAATCACACTCGATGCATTCGGAAAAAATGATATTCGCGGAATATACGGAGAAGATGTTACAGAAGAAGTTTTTTATTACACCGGCAAAGGATTTGTAAAATTTCTGTCTAAAAAAAGCGGCAAAAAACCAGATGATATTTGGGTCACTTTAACTTGGGATGCAAGAACACACTCCCCTTCATTAGTTAAAGCATTAACGGAAGGTGTAACTTCAACAGGTGCAAACGTAGTAAAATTAGGGCTTGCACCAACCCCTATAGGATATTTTTCAGAAGCAAACGGAATTCCTTCAGAATTAACATGCAAAGAACCGGTAATTGGCGCGATGATTGTAACCGCCAGCCACAACCCTTCTGAATATAACGGGATGAAAATGACTTATAACAAAACATCTTTAAGTGAAGACCAAATTAAAGAGGTTAAACAGTTCACGCAAGATATTATTGACGGAAGAGAAAATACAGGACGTTTCGGCGTGGTCAGAGAATATGACATTATTCCGCAATATCAGGAATACATGTCTGAAAGATTTGCCAATATCGGAAAAGGACTTAAAATTGTTGTAGACAGTGCAAATGCAACAGGCGGTGTTGTTGCTCCCGCATTATACAGAGAACTTGGTTGTGAAGTTATTGAACTTTATTCCGAGCCTGATGGAACCTTTCCTAATCACCATCCAAACCCAAGTGATGAAAAAACACTTAATGATATCAAAGCAAAAGTTGTTGAAACCGGCGCTGATTTTGGTATAGCCTTTGATGGAGATTCAGACAGAATCGGTGCAATTGACTCACAAGGCAGAAGTCTTTCAGGAGACAAACTTTTACTCATTTATGCATTAGATGTTATTGAACAA
>JAZTXF010000126.1:0-3918 GCA_045636305.1 Candidatus Gastranaerophilaceae bacterium
ACTTAATATGGCGCTCTTTAGGGGTATGATGTAATGGTAACATGCCGGTCTCCAAAACCGTTCTTGAGGGTTCGAGTCCTTCTACCCCTGCCAATATATTTGGCTCAAACACTGGGTTTGAGCCATTTTTTATTGTCAAAAATTGAGAGCAGCAATCTTCATTTTTTTGAGCATCAATAGCAATTTTTAATAATTTTAGGTTATATTTCTAATAACGGCGCGTGGTCTTGAGACTCAAATAATCATGCCCGAAATGAGCATCAATTTCGCATACGGTTGCATCCGTTTCTAACGATTCCGTCTGCTACATCATCATTTTAGCATCACTTGATTTCGCCAATTCTGCCAATTTTGTCTATGGAGAGCAATTCTGCAAGAATATTTTTTAATTCTCGCAGTTTTTTTGTCCAAATACAATTCTGCTTTTCTTTGGTTACTGTATATTAAAATTTGACACATTTAAAAGTTACGGCACGGAGAAAATCCGTGCCGTTTCATCAATATAGAATCTAATGCTTTTAAAATATTTATTTCTTATTTTTGTTTCCGATACAACAAATATGAATAGACAGTTGGAATAATAACAAGTGCAAAAATTATTGTCACAAATATAAATGTTAAATTAAACAATCCTGATACAATCATTATTATACCGCCGCAAATCCAAATCTTTCCTGCAAGTTTGTGTGTCTTATCCCAATTTTCTTCATCGTGTAATGTCCATGGGAGCTTGATTCCTATTGTGTAATTCTGTTTGCATTTTGGTAGAATAAAACCGAGAACTAAAAATAAAACTCCCATAAAGACAGGCATAATGTTTTCAACATTAACCTTATATCCCAATGCATTACCATAAATACATGCACCGCATAGCAAAGAACAAACGGGAACTATGCTTATAACAACAGAAAACATTTTACTGCCTATATTTTTTCTTCTCGGATCAGCACTTGTTGCTATAATACATATTAAATTCACAAAGGTCAGTATCGCCGGAAGCCCAACAACTGCGAACATTTTACTGCTGTAACCTGTAATTTCTCCATTCCACCCAAAGCTTGTTGCTATATTTTCCGGAAGTCTGTTCCATACTAAAAATCCGAAAAACATCGGCAATAATGTAATTATAGAGGAAATAATTATCTTATATTTATTTTGTTTTATCATATAACCACCTTATTCAACCTTCATCATCCTGTATCCGACACCTATGTGTGTCTGGATATACTGCGGAGAGTCAGGAAGCTTTTCAATCTTTTTTCTTAGTGTTGTCATAAATACACGAAGAGAACCTATATCCGTTTCCCATGCGCTGCCCCAAATTTTTTCAGCGATAAATTTATGTGTAAGCACCTTTCCTACATTTTGCGACAACACACAAAGCAGCTTGTATTCTGTCGGTGTTAGGTGCATTTCTTCATCATTAAGGTATGCACAGCCTGCAGCATAGTCAACTTTAAGTTTTCCGTTTGTAAACATTGACTCTGATGCCACCGCTTGGTTTTGATAGTTTAATCTTCTTTGAGTTACTCTAAGTCTTGCAAGAAGCTCTTCGACAGAGAACGGTTTTGTCAAATAATCGTCAGCACCACAGTCTAATGCCTCTATTTTATCTGTGTCCTCACTTCTTGCACTGATAACGATAATCGGCATATTAGACCACGAACGAATTTTCTTAATTACCTCAATTCCGTCTATATCAGGAAGCCCCAAATCAAGCAAAACAACATCGGGATTATGTGAAGATGCCTGCATAATAGCATCGTTTCCGTCTTTTGCAGTTAAAAACTTATATTCATGTGTTTTTAGTGTTGTTGAGATTAAGTTTCGTATAGGCATATCGTCTTCAACAACCAAAACCGTCATTGTCTTATTCATTTATATCAACCTCCTTTACGGGCAGGGTAAATGTAAACACCGCACCATGCGGACTATTGTCTGATACAGCAATTTCTCCGCCGTGTGCCGATATGATTGTTTTGCAAAGAGCAAGTCCCAAACCGAGACTTCTTCTGCTGTCGGCAATTTTATTTGCTCCTGTATAAAACATATCAAACACCTTATCTTTAATGTCATCTGCAATGCCATTGCCGTTATCAGCAATACTAACCGAAATCATATCATCTTTTCTTTCGGTACTGATTGTAATTTCCGAGCCGTTTGGTGTATATTTAATTGCATTGTCAACAATATTTATTATCACCTGAACGATAAGCCTTGCATCCACATCCACAAGCATTATATCATCACTTTCACATACAGTTATTTTATGCTCAACACTGCGTTTGTTGATGTGATTTAATGCTTCTGATATTATTTCATCAATAAGCTCTGCCGATTTATTCAATTTCATATTACCGTCTTCAAGTCTTGTAACGGATAAAAGATTCTCAACAAGATTTGTAAGCCACACAGAGTCGTTATAAATATCAGTATAAATCTGATGTTTTGTATCTGCATCAAAGCCATCACTGTTAGACAGTAAGTTGTCTGCATTGCCGGATATGGAGGTAAGCGGTGTTCTTAAGTCGTGAGATATTGCACGAAGTAAGTTAGCTCTCATTTTCTCATTTTTAGCAAGCAGTTCAGATTCTTCTTTTTCACGGGCAATTTTTTTGTTTTCAAGAGAAATTGCACATTCTCCCAAAATAGAAAGTAAGATGCTGCTTTCAAAAGAGTCAATTGCCTTTTCGTTTATATGAATACCTACTACACCGTAAATTTTGTCATTTACACGAATTGCATAATACAGGAATTTCGCCTGTGAAAATATATCTGTTGTTGCTCCCGCCTGATGGTTGTTTTCTAATACCCACTGTGCAACTTCTTTTTCATCAATGATTATATCTTTTATTTCATCTTCATCACCGTCAGACAAGAATATATTTGCTTCACCTATATCGTTATTAACTACAGGATATATGATAATATCTCGCTTTAGCAGCTTCATTAACTGATGTGCGGCTATAGCGATAATATCGCTTTCATTGTCTGCACGCTGTAGAAGTTGGTTTGTATCAAAAAGAATTTTTGTACGGTATGCTGATTGTGCTGACTTCTTTGCATGATCTTTCAGTTTTATGGCAAGGGTACTTGATATAAACGCTGACACGAACATAATTGCAAATGTTGCAGGATAACCCTTCTCATAAGCCTTCATAGTAAAGTATGGCTCTGTGAAAAAGAAATTAAATAATATTACGCTGACAAGTGATGATGCAAGCGAATATACCCTGTATTTTGTCAGTATCGAAATCAAAAGAACACCCAGAATATATACAGTTATAATATTTGCTTCTGTAAATCCGAGTCCGTAAAACACATAGCCAAGCAAGGTAGTACCGATAAGCAAGCCTACACTTACCAAAAGGTCATGAACAGACAGAATAAAGCCTGATGCTTTTTTCTCTTTCGGTGCCTTATAATGTGTAACTTCAACGCCATCGGGGATAATGTGTATGTCAATGTTCGGTGCGTGAGCAATCAGTTTTTCCGTTAGAGTCGGTTTTCTGATAAGATGCTTTTTAACCGCTGCACTTCTTCCGATGACAATTTTTGTAACGCCTGAAAGTCTTGCAAATTCCGCTATTTGATAAGGCACATCATCACCGCTTACAGTTTCAACCTTTGCCCCAAGCTGACGGGCAAGCTTCATGTTTTGTTTAAGTCTTTTTTTATTAGTTTCATCAAGAGATGCAAACCCCGGTGTTTCTATATAAAGTGCGGTAAAGTTTCCGCTAAAGGCATCAGCCATTTTAGCCGCTGTCCGTATAATCTTTGAATTTGAAGGTGCAGATGATAAGCACACCAATATATGTTCATCTGCTTCTGCATTATATTGCAAATTCATTCAAACCACCTCCAATGATATTATTTTATCATATTATCAAATTTTTCTCAATGGATAACCGGCATTTT
>JAZTXF010000127.1:0-1591 GCA_045636305.1 Candidatus Gastranaerophilaceae bacterium
TAAAATAGATTGTCCATATACTAAAAATCTTAAACAAGCAAAAGCTCTGCGCAAGGTGGATTTAAATTTGTCTTATGTGGAGTGTGACAGGTGTAAAAATAAATCAATTGCAAACAATGACTTTAAATTGAAAAATTTTGATTTTTCATATGGTAAATTGAATTTTTATTTTACGGATTTTAATAAACGGCAAAAACCTGACAATAATTGCCAAAACAAGGCTTGTGAAGTTTTAATTAATGAAATTGATAGTGCAAAATATTCTATAGATTTCGCAATTTACGGATATTCTAATCAGGCGAAAGTTTTAAAATCCTTGTTTAATGCACAAAATCGAGGAGTTAGAATTCGATGGGTTACTGATGCTGATATGAGAGGACAAAATATATATTCTGAGATAATAGAAATGCAAAAAGTATTAAGTGATTTTAGAACCGATAATCATATAATTGATTCTTTAGGGGCAAAAGATTCAAAATATACCAATGCGATTATGCACAATAAGTTTTTTATTTTTGATAATAAAAAAGTATGGACAGGTTCAGCAAATATATCCCAAACGGATTTGGCCGATTTTAACGCAAACATTGTTCTTCTTGCAGACTCTAAAGAACTTGCGGAAATTTATTTAAAAGAATTTGAGCAAATGTATAATCAAAAGTTTCATTATTTGAAGAGCCCTATTTCAGGAAAAGAAAATATAGAAATTAGCAAAGGAATTTTAGTCTCTATATATTTTTCTCCGATTGATAATATTATTCAGACAAAAATTATCCCCATGATAGACAAGTCAAAAGATTATATCTATATTTCTTCTTTTGTAATAACAGAGCCTAATATAAAATCAGCTTTAATAAATGCTAAAAACAGAGGGGTTGATGTAAAAGTAATTACGGATGCCACAAGTGCAAGCAAAAAGTTTTCCGTACATAATTATTTGCGTAAAGCAGGCATACAAGTAAAGGTTGAGAATAAAGCCGGAAAAATGCATTCAAAGTCCCTTGTAATAGATGATAAATATACAATATTGGGTTCTATGAATTTGACTAAAAGCGGCAATAATAAAAACGATGAAAATATGATTGTTCTTGAAAATTCATATATTGCTACTATATTTAAAAAACATTTTATGTATTTATGGACGTCAATACCAACTGTTTGGTTAAACAATAATCCAATAGCTGAGTCAAAAGAGTCCTTGGGTTCTTGTTCGGATGGGATTGACAATGATTTTGACGGTTTTGTGGACAAGGAAGATTCCGGATGTTTAATTAAATAAATTGTCATATTTTATCTGATTTGTTAGAATATAACCATGAGTTATCTTACAGAAATTGAAAATCTTACTAAATTGATTAAAGATGATCCGACCAACTTTCAAGCTCGCCGTGAGTTGATAGTTGCGTTGATGGATAAAGGTTACAACGAAGAGGCAATAAAACAACTTACATATTTGATAAGTGTTTTTCCGGAGGATGCCAGATTGCATTATAATTTGGGGATTGCTTGGGATAAATTGAAAAAATTTCAGCAGGCAAAAAAGTCATACGAGGCAGCATTGACATATGAGCCGGAGGAGCCTGATTTTTTG
>JAZTXF010000128.1:0-7872 GCA_045636305.1 Candidatus Gastranaerophilaceae bacterium
TTCAAGAACAAAATTGCCCGCATCCCCTGTTATTGTAATAGTATCATCGTGGATACCTGTAATTATTGTTCCGCCAGACATATTTGTTATTATTACATTATCTGCTTGATTACCTGTGTTTAAGGTGCCAGTTAGAACTTGCCATATAATATTATCTTCTTGGCCGTCTGCTGCGGTAACTGTTAGTCCATTAGTATATTGTCCTTGTTGAATATTTCCGCCTAATGTAATTTCTCCATTTGCAGAGGTTTCCCAATATAAGGTTTGATTTTCAGCAGAATCATTTGTAATGGTATAAATCAATCCGTTAATCATTACAGTTTTAGATTCGCCCGTAGTAAAGGTGTATGTGCCTTCAGTGCCCCAGTCCTCGGCTTCAGGAGTTGAGCGCATAGACATTGTGCGCATCATCATTGGTGCTGCAGCTGGTTCTTCTGTGCCTTCAGGTTCTGTTTCAGTCTCTGTTGATGATGGGCGCATTGACATCATCATAGGAACGGCTGCTTCAGGTTCAGTACCTGTTGAATCAGCGCCGGTTTCATCATCCAAAGACATCGTCATTACAGCAGAGGTTGGCGATTCTGCTGTTTCCCCTTCATCGGTTGGCGTCGATGTTGTAGATGTCGTAGTTGATTCTTCCGGCACATCTCCAATACGGTTTAATGTCATTCCTGCAGCTGTTGCCACAGGTGTAAAACTTCTTGAACTCATTGTGGACATTGTGCTCATCACAGCACTTGGTTGGTCATCAACATATGTTGTGTTTTTATCCAAAATTGTTGAATTAGCAAACAACTTGTTTCCGTTGTATTCTGCATTATTTTTAATAGCCTGAGCTGACGCGTACAACTCGTTTATCTTTTGTTGGTTTGCCTCCCTCTCTGCCGGCGTCATGTACTCATTTGTACTTTGTTGCACCAAGTCTCTGATTTGGGTCATTATTTCGTTTATTTCTTCTATGGAAGAATCTGTCATGCCCAAAAGGTTCAACGCTGCTTGAATATTGTTATTTGCAGTTTCCAATCCCCGAATTTGCGTATAAAATTTATTAGCAATATACAACCCCGCAGGATCATCCGCTGCGGAATTGACTCTAAGCCCTGTCATCATCCTTTGCAACGTTGTTTGCAAAGAAAACATCGACTTAAATATGCTATTTTGCAATTTTAGATTTAGTACATCGTTATGTATTGATATCACTCGGCGCCAACCTTGTTGTTTTTATTTTATACGCTTCTATTTTTTATATTCCCGAAAATAATCGTTTGTAACACACTTTTTCTTATTTTCGAAAATTATTTTACAAAACTTATCAAAAGTTTCTTTGTATAGTTTGTCGACCAATAAAGACAATAACTTTAGCCTTTTTGAAAAAAGTTTTACAAAAATACACTTTTTAGATGAATTTCGCTAAATGCAAAAAAATATTAAATTTTTGTTACGATAATAACTACTAACTATTGTTTCAAACATACTTTACACATAAAAAATACTTTATCAAAAAACTCGTGTTTACATTTCGTTACAAAACAAACCAAAACTAGCAAAAGATTTTTTTAGGAGGTTTAAAGCAAATGTACAAACTCCTCTATAAACTCCATAAACTAATTCTATCCATCTCGGCTTTTGAAAATTTTTCAGTTAGCCGATTTTTTTTGCCCGCACCTGCGGGGTTTCAACCAGCCAGTCTAAAGAACTAAAGTTCGTTTAATTAGGCTTCATTAGCACCTGCGGGGTTTCAACCAGCTACTCTAAAGAAATAAAGTTCGTTTAATTAGGCTTCAGAGCATTCGCACCTTTTCAACTAGCCAAACCATAAAAAAAGAGTCAAAATTGACTCTTTTTAGCAAATAAAGTTTGTTCCGTATCGTGTTGCACCTAAAAAAACGCACTCCTTGAGCAAATGCTCCATATTATTATAAACTTTTTTTGGCGGTTTTTTCTGTGCTTCTGCAATTCTCGCAGCTGTGTTTGTATAATCCTCAGCTATTGCCAAGGTGTATTTCTTAAATGGATTAGTTGACATATTTTATTCCTCTTTCTTAATTATTCTCTATTTAAAATATCCAAATGATGCTTTAATACCCGATTCTATCATCTTGTCTATACCCTCTTCTTCTGTTGCAAGGGCTTTTTCTTGGGTTTCAAGCTGTTTTTTCTCATTTGTCAATATCTGTTCCTTTGCATGATATGAGGCACTCATACTGTTATACAGCATTGAAAAATCCTCACTCGCCATTACATCAGCAGTCACTGCCGGCTCATCTGTTCCTTCTGCAGCTGCAACTTGTGTCTGAAATTGACTCATTAATTGAGTCGTTTCATCTGCTAAAGCATAATTAAGTCTTGCCAATTGATCGGTTATTTGCATAAGACGATACTCAATCTGTGCTTTCCTCATAATAATGAATAAACTAGTGCCTTGCGCTACTGCTAATGACATAATTACTCTCTTTCTCTAAGTAAAATTTTAGTGGTTTTTTCTCTGTTTTTTGCTTGTATATCTCTCGTATATATATAAAGTTTTTTAGTATATAAAAATTGCTTTTTTGTATATATTTCCTTTAACAATTTGTTACATTTGTTATTTTGTTAAGGTTTTTTTATAAGTTTTAAAAATATTTTTTTTGGTGTAAAATGTTGATATATCATTGAGATGGGGATTTTCAAAATGGAGATAAATAAGTATATAGAGCACACGCTTTTGAAACAAGATGCAACAAAATCCGAACTGGAAAAACTTTTTGAAGAAGCAAAAAAATATAATTTTTATGGTATTTGTGTAAATCCTGTTAATGTCACTTTTGCAAAAGAATACTTAAAAAATTCTGATGTAAAAATCGTTACTGTTTGCGGTTTCCCTTTAGGGGCATCTGCTTCTGCAGTAAAGGCTTTTGAAGCTAAAACAGCTATTGCTGATGGTGCGGATGAAGTTGATATGGTTATTAATGTTTCAGCTTTAAAAAATAAAGATTATGACCTTGTAGAGTCTGATATTCGTTTAGTTAAGGAAGCTTGCGGAGAGAATATTTTAAAAGTTATTATTGAAACAGATTTATTAACCAAGGATGAAATCGTAAAAGCCTGTGAACTATCTGTTTCTGCGGGCGCAGACTTTGTAAAAACATCAACGGGGTTTGTCAAAGATGGAGTCGGTGCAAAACCTGAAGATATTGAATTGATGTACAATACCGTTGCGCCTGCAGGACTCCGAGTAAAAGCTTCAGGTGGTGTGCGTGATATTGAAAAAGCAAAACTTGTTATAGAAAAAGGTGCTTCAAGAATCGGAACATCTTCTTCCGTTAAAATAGTTGAAAATTAAGTTGTTGGATTTTATATATTTTGAAAATTCTAAAAAAAATTTTTTTAATATTGTTACTAAGCATTTTGACTTGTTTTTGCGGGTTAACATCTTATGCTGATGTAAAAATTAACAATGTAAACTTCGACAGCTCAAACGGATTCATGTTTTTATCCACATCAAAAACCTTGCCGGAGCAACCAAGCGAAATATCATCTATGACTCTTAAAAGCCCAAATAGGGTATTTTTTGACATTTCAAATGCCGTTTTAACGCGACCTAATGAAACATGGTATTTCAAAGGTAGTGAAATTACTCAAATAAAAGTATCTCAATTTACCACAAATCCAAATGTTGTAAGGGTTGTTTTTTATCATACGGATAAATTTAATCCAAAAAATATAAACGTAATAAACATAATGGGTAATTATCTTTTTAAATATGGCGATATTATGTTAAACCAAGGTAATTTCTTTGAAGCATATCGTTCAGCTCATTTTGAAAATAGTGATTATTTAGAAAAAATGGTATATATCCCTGCAAGTGAAGTAGCTAAGGCAGAAGAAGAATTATCAATGACCCAAGCTAATATGCAAAACGTACAAAAAGCTTTTTCCGGCTTCTCACAAACAACTCCACCCGTAACAACAAAAAAAACAATAACTGCTCAAACACCTAAAAACTTTACGTGGAGTAAAATTTTTAAGCTAAGAACGAACTTTTTCCTTTCCAGAGTAGATATAAAACGTGGCAATATTTTACTTTTAGGATTAGGGCGAGCTGAAATAGAAAAACCCTTATATTTAACAAATCCTACCAGAGTTGTTTTTGATTTGCCCAACACTATGGTTACAAAAAAATTTAAAAATGTAGAAATTCAATTATCTGAAACAGAAACATTAAAGGTTGGACAATTTGAACCGTCTAAAGTAAGGCTTGTTATTACGACAAATGAACCTAAAGAATACAGACCAATTTTTTCTAACGACGGACAAGGTATACTTCTTGCTCATGACAAAAGATTATCCGGAATAAAGCTTTATGAAACGGGGGCACAAACTCTCAATACAACGGTTACTGCTTTAAACTCCTTAACGGATGTTTTCGGTTTAGATTACTCCTCGCCGGTTGTTTATTCCGTTCTTGAAGTAAACGGAAAATTGGAATTGAGAGTTTATAACGCAACAGGTTTTAATGATGATATTTTTAGAAAATCTGTAGAGGGAACAAAGTTTGCAACTGTGCAAGCAAGTAAAATGGATGTAGGCGGGGTTAAATATATTTTTACATTACCTCAAGAATCGGAAGTCGAAATTTATACAAGAGAAGATAGCAGACAATTAAAAGTACTCGTAAAAAACAAACGTCAAACTATTTTGCGTCAATTATTCAGCTCCGATGGAGTTTATAAAGGTAATGGTTTGATTGTAATTGACCCAGGGCATGGCGGACTTGATTCCGGCGCTATTAAAGACAATGTTAGCGAAAAAGATATAAATTTAGAAGTAGCTACAATGATAGCTCATATATTAACTAAAAATGGGTATAAAGTTGATATGACTCGATGGGAAGATAAAACGGTTTCATTGCAAGAAAGAGTCGATTTTTCTGACAATCATAGAGCTTCTGTTTTTGTTAGCATTCACGTAAATTCCAGTGTAAGTAATGAACCTAGCGGTATAGAAACACATTGGTGGAATGAAAACAGTCATAGCCTAGCAGAAATTGTACATTCTTCTTTTTCAAGTAAAATAAATTCTATAGATAGAGGACTTATAAAATCTAAATTTTACGTAATAAATCATACTAAAGCAGAATCAATATTAGTTGAAATTGGGTTTCTTTCCAACGATAATGAAAGAAAAGAATTAATTACTAAAATACGTAAGCAAAAAACAGCTGAAGGTATAGCTGAAGGTATTATAAAATACATGAAAAGAATGGGAATTAAGTAATAATGGATAATAGAGCAATAGGTGTTTATGATTCAGGAATAGGAGGAACGACTGTTTTTCGTGATTTGAAAAACATAATGCCAACAGAAAAATATCTTTATTTTGGAGATACAAAAAATTTACCTTATGGTACAAAAACAAAAGATGAATTATTAAAAATTTCCCGTGTTATTTTTGATTTTTTTGAAATTCAAAATGTAAAAGCAGTTGTAATGGCCTGTAACACAACATCTTCTATGGTTTATGAAGAAATGAAAAACAAGTATTCTTTTGAGCTATATCCGATTATTCAAACAGCTGCAAAATGTATTGCCAAAAGAAATGAAGGTAAAATTGGTGTTTTAGCTACTATTGCAACTACAAGTACAAACAAATATAAAGATGAATTAATTAAAAATAATCCTAATCTTGATGTTATTCAAATGGCCTGTCCCGACTGGGTTAAAATAGTTGAGAGCGGAGATTATGAAAACCCAGAAAATATTGAAATTATTAAACGTTCATTAATTCCTGTTGTTGAGGCAGGTTGTAAAAATATAATATTAGGTTGTACCCATTATCCATATTTAACAAATGTTTTAAGAAAAATAACCAATAATTCTATTAATTTTATAAACCCATCTGAAGATTTTACAGCTTTTATTCAACAAGATTTGGAACAGAAAAATCTTTTATCTGATATAAAAAAGGAGCAAGAAGTAAATTTTTATGTTTCATCCAATCCTGAAAATTTTATGAAAGCGTCAAAAAGTTTTTACGAATTAAAAAAATTACCAAAACTTATAACTTTATAACTGCTTTAAAAGATTTGAGGCCGGAAAATATTCTGGGTTTAGGTCTAAGGATGTTTGTAAAATCCTTTTAGCAGAGATTTTATCATTCTGTTTAATGTAATATTGTGCTAATAAAAAATGTACTTCAGGGTCAATATAGCAGATATTTCTGGCTTTTATGAGAAATTCAAAAGCTAATTCTGAATTGTCTGTATTTAGTAAAACTCTGCCAATAAATTTAGGGGTTTCTGGGTTGTATTCAGTAAGAATATCTGTTGCGCTAATTACGTTTTCAGCATATTGATTATGTTGATTTTCTATCAATAGTGTTAAATCACGCTCTAAAAAATTTCTAATTTGAAAAAAAGAAAGATTTTCCGGGACATTTAGATTTATTATTTTTATAAGTGCTAATCCCCATTTTAAAGCAGGACTGTCAATTCGTGATTTTTCCCATATGGATTGTGCCTCATATAAATTTGCACACATCAATTTGCAGTAACCGCATTCATATTTTTTGTTTAGTTGTTCAAAGATTATGAATGCATTTTTATAATCTTTTTTTTTAAACAAATTTATAGCTTTTTGATAATCGTCAATCATTAGTTATATTATGCTTCTAATATTGAGTTTTCTGTATTTGTAATGGCATTTAATTTTTCTACAGCATTGGCAGCGCTATTATTTGAGGCAAAATTTGCTTCTTTTACTGCTGTATAAATTTCTTCTCGATATATTTTTACACCAGGAGGTGCATCTATTCCCAGTTTGACATTACCACAACCAGTATCTAGCATAGTTATTACAATGCTATCATTTATTACTAATTTTTGTCCTTGTTTTCTTGAAAGTATAAGCATAGCTAAACTCCTTTTGGAAACAAAGGTTGTTGTACCAAATAATCAGCACCATTAAGAATAAGCTGTGCTCCTTGTTTAGTGCGCTTATTAATAATGACAGGAGCCAATAAATTAATTGTTGACTCTTTAGGTTTACCTTTTGGAATATTTACAATATTTAGTGTTAAAACTTCCTCTATAGATTTTAAATCTAACAAATCAACTGTTTGATCATCAATTTCGAAACTGTAATCTATTTTAAAATTTGAAGTTGTGGACACAGGAAAAGCTAAATCCGGATATTCTGTTGATTGTAACCATCTGAATACATTATTGTTATCGTTTTCTATCAAAATAAAATACTTTGCATTTTCAAATCCAATAATTGGAGAAACAAACGTAAACACCAACTTTTCATCTGCTTCAACCTCTCCAAATCTTGTTGTATTTACTATCATTTGTTTACCTCACCTCAAGATTATTTATTGTCGTCCATATTGAAGGTTGTGGAAATATTTCCAACCATAGATGACATCATCATATTTTTAAGCATATCCGCAGATATATTTGAACTTGAACTACTGTTTTGTTGTGTCATAAAATACGGCAACATACCTAAAAAATCGTTATTTCCGTTTTGCGAATTATTTCCGAGCATCATTTGTAATTGCATATATTCAGGATTTTGAGTTAAAGCTTGTTGTGCCTGAATATAAGGATTTTGTGTTTGTTGCAATGGGTTAAATCCCGCTCTTGCTAACGTTTTTACTGCCTCTGCTATTTCATCATTCGTAGGCATTTCGCTTTTCAAATCTGCTTCTTTATTTATATTATTTTTAATTTGTTCAATTTGTATTCTTTGTAATTGTTTTTTTGTTTCATCTGAAATAGCCTGTCCACTGTGTAAGAATTTTTCTAATTCAACATCTATAACATTTGTTTTTTGTGGATTACATTCACTAGGGTTTTCTATGCACCTCTTGCCTTTTTGGGCAAACTCATTA
>JAZTXF010000129.1:0-5213 GCA_045636305.1 Candidatus Gastranaerophilaceae bacterium
TATGGAGGCCTCTGAATCACCTCCTGATGAGGTATAAATTAATAAAGGGGGGCTTGCTTAAGAAAAATAAACTCCCAATCTTTGTAATTCAGAAGATTGGGAGCAATATGTCATGTTTAGCGGACAGTAATAATAAAAAAAAACTTAACCATCAAAACTATGTGAGTTTAAACCTAAAAGTGCCATACTTTCT
Organism: Candidatus Gastranaerophilaceae bacterium; assembly: GCA_045636305.1. Lineage (GTDB taxonomy): Bacteria > Cyanobacteriota > Vampirovibrionia > Gastranaerophilales > Gastranaerophilaceae > RGIG2134. The sequence continues at coordinate 194 of JAZTXF010000129.1, forward strand.
GGTCGAGAGTATGGCACTTTGGAAGTGTAAGTTGCGTGGATTTTTTTCCATGTAAGATACATTCAACGAATTTGTAGTAAATAATAATGTTATAAAGAAGTATAGTCTTCGTTTAACAGGGCATTTATCTTATCTATTACACCATCTTTTGACAATCCCCTCAATTTATATCGTCCTTCATTCCATTGTAATCCATTAGAAGATGCAATATCTTTCAAGTCTATTTCAGTATTGCCGTTTTCTTGTCTTAAAAACAATTGAATATCCCAATCATTATCTTTTGTTCTATTAAAATGAACATCAATTTCGACTGATAAGTCATTCCACTCTTTCTCAAATACAAGTGCAGTCGGGTCTTTTTCCTGAAGCCTCATTTTCCAACCATCATAACAAATACTCAATTCATTTTTATGTTCAACATTAAGTTTATGCATCAGTTCGAGATATAAACAGAATGTTTCAAGTTCCAGGTATGTCGTCCTGGCTACTTTCTTAACAAGACAATACGATTCGTCCCATTTTTGAATATTTTTTTGCTCACAATAATCCAACAATTCAGGATACTTTACGAACCGATAGAATACATCTGTAGAATTTGCAGGAGTATTTATATAACTATCAATCATATTTTGAAGTGTTTTGCCGCTCAACAAATCGTCAAAGAATTCTTTAAACTTATCTTTATTGTCATTGATGAGCACTTGCCAATCTTTCCACTCCCAACCAAAACAATAATTTGTATGCCCCTTGAAAATACGTGGGTACCCCGTCAATTCTCGTGTCAATAATGCCTTGCGAGTATCATCAATATTTGCATCGCATTCACCAGCAAACACCGTTGCAAACTTGTCCGCATAATCATTAAACTTGTCTAAATCAAAGTTGCCGGTCTCATCGGGAGACCACTCTATCATAGGAAGAATCTCGCCATGCCAAATCTCATGTTTTTGAGCTTTCCAAAATGCTTCTTCCACATTCTCTCTATCTGTGCTATCTCGAAGAATTTTTAGTTTTTCCTTTTCTTCTGCTGTCAGAATCTGTTTAGAAATGTTAGAGACATCTACTTCTGAATTTATCAAATCAACTAAATCTCCGTTTTTGATCAAATCGATAATCTTGATTGTATCGCCAACTAACGTATTTACTGCTTTCGATACATTATCTATACGAATCAGATTCTTAAAAAACTCATAAATTCGTTTTGCGTTCCTCTGCTTGTTTGTATCTGATTCAATAAAAGAAATATTCTCGTAAACATATTTCAGCACCGGCAACAGAACAAAACAATAATTTTGACTAATAGCATTTCGATTGTTCACTGCATTGTTAACCGAAGGAGACAAATAATCTTCCACAAAAGAGAATCCACTTTTTTCTGCAATCCATTTCAATGCTTTCCAATACTTATATATCTTTTCAAATGAAATCTCTTTGTATGGGAAGTCGCAATGTTTACCTTGTAGAATAAGTTGTATTAGTTTTTTTATGCTATCCGACTGTTCTTCCTTAGGTGCAGCTTTATCCACCTGTTCAATAATAGAAATCCAACGCAAGAACTCCGCGAACCCTGCCTCGGCTGTGTCGTTATCACCCTGGGTGATGCGGTCCTCAGCCGTGTCGTTATCGCCCTTTCTTTTTTGCCGAAACCAAGTTTTTTGCCAAAACCAAGTTTCTATTTCCTCCCAACACCCATCTATATTTTTACCATCTATACCTTTAAAAACAGTATTGTCAAAACTCACGTTTTTCTCTTGTAAAACTAGAGGTTTCAGATTTTGAGTAGAGGAAAGAGATTCGCCTGTCGTATTGATTACCACAAATGTCTCTTCGCCATTTTTTCGATTTTCCATATCAAAATAGAGGAATGTCACCTTGTTGATTAGCCAATCACCAAACTCCAAGAAATCAAGTGAAGAATTAGAATCCTCTCCAAATATTTTCTCAATTTTTACAAGAGCCTTCAGCATACTTTGAATACTTGGATCCAAATTATAATAATCAAAATACCAATCGGCAGACTTTATTGTTTCAATATTATCTTTATTCCCAATGAAAAATTTGCAGACCAAATCACTTAAGAAATAAAGAGAAGATTCTCGAATCGCATAGTTCAAGTATGGTTCCTTGTCATCGTGTTTGTATTCAAAGTCCGAAATAAGATAACGACGAAATTTTCCCTCCGTAAGCAGAGTGTCTTCTTTATGTTCAATGGTATTCTTATTGATCATACCCAAAAGGAGATACAGTGTTGTCAATCGTTGCTGACCATCGCACAGTTGAATGTGATTGGCAGGAACTTCGTAGCCATAGAACAATCCAAGATTAAGGCACTCTTTGTCATTTATAGTTTTATAGTCATTGAATTGAGCCAATAGATTATTGACAAAGCCTGACACTAATTCACCTTTCTCGCCAGTACTCTTTGTGTTGTTTTCATCTCCCCAACAATAGTCACGCTGAAGATCTGGGATGATTATGCGTCTTTCTCCTGAAAAAAGTTCTGCAAGAGTATATGTTTCACCTGTTATGAAGTTTATCTTATTTGCCATAGTATTCTCTAAATTCTTTTAATGTTTGGAATTTGTTTTTTGCTATTTGCTCTCCCTTCCATTCTGATTGAGCAAACTTGTATATAGTATGTAAAAGATGACGACTTTTAAATATCATTTTTCTCTTTTCATCATTCCCATTGGGGATTAAAAAGAACATTGACTTTTTTTCTTCAAAAGAACTGTCATTAAACGAAGAATTATCATCCTTATACAACAACACAAGATTACCTATGGAATGTTCGCTTGCTTCAACCATCGTTCCATCATCCATACGATAAACACAAGTTTCACGTTTTATACAAGTTGCATCATCATAAAAATTGTCTCTCGCTTCCCCATCCCCAGTCTTTATTATTTCTGTTATTCCGTCTGTGTCAAACTCTTTGTGCAGTACTTTTGATTTTGGATAAATATGTTCTAATGAGCGCCCTCTGGAATCCTTTCTGTCCCAAATGGAAAAATCAAATTTCCGACCTGCTCCTTCTTCTTGTTTGTTATCCTCATCAATATTCAATCTTAGCAAAAAACTAAATGCTTTCCCAGAATACTCATTATACAAATTATTACTCTCTAATATTTTGTATAACTCGTCATATTTTTCATCAAACTTATCTGTATCATTTTCAACTATCTGCTTATGAGTCAATCCGAGAAATGACCATTTATAGTATTTATATAAATCATCATTAGATGGTTTGTTATCCTCAACAAAATACCATTGTATAAACTCATTAGCGCTGCCTATTCTTAGGATTGCCCCAACCCAATTATAGATTTTAGGGTTGTTGAATGCGTCTTCAAATCTTTTCTGCAATCTTCTTAGTTCATCAAAAGCCTTCTTTGCGTCAATAGGTTTCTGTTTAGATAGAATCACGTTTTTGAAGTTATCAAAAGAAAGTTCTTTGCTCTTATCTTTGGTCTGCAAATAAGAAGACACCAAATAACCCATTACATTTGAGCATTTGAACAATTTCTTCACATCTTCGCGATTCCACCACTGAAGCCATTTGTCCCACTCTCGAGCATAACGACTGCGCAACATATTATTGTCCCACTCAATGGCATTTTTTTCTTTTTCCCTTTTCTTGTCAAAATCAGAGTCGTTGAGAGATGCCAGACGTAGTAATTCAGCCTTGATTAGTTCTTCATCCTTCATCTCCGCTTTGCTACCATTCATCATAGAAAATACCTTCGTGGCTTTATCATCAGGAATATCTATATACAGAAACCTGACATGGTCGAGAATGTAATTAAGAAAATCTTCTTTTTCAATCTGTTTCTCTTTCAATTCGTCGTCAATGGTTCGCAACGTTTTTTTGAAGAAATATATGTCTTGGTATTTCTCTTTTGGATTTTCAGAAAAATCTGTTTTGTTTATATCTAAATCAGAAAGAAACTTTTTGGATTCCTCTCTAATAGTATATTCCATATTAACATTTCCATTGTATCCCAAATATTTCAATAGGAGATAAAAAAATGTTGTCCGTTGTTGCCCATCAATAAGTATGATTTCTTTGTCATTTTCTGTTACAGTAATGCCCTGTATAAAAATTGGCATATTATTCTTAAAGCCAGGAATCAAAGATTTTTCAAGCATATATGATACTGCATCCAAATCCTTTCCTTTTGATTTTTTCCCCCAAACATATCCTCGTTGATAGTTAGGAATCACAAAAGTTTTTCCTTTCTCAAGGTATTCTCTTAATGTTATTGTTGCATTCATAATTGTATTTTTTACGTCCAATTTTCCACTCATCATGCGAATAAATAACAGATCCAGGTCGCACTAACGAGAAAGATATTCGTTATCTACATTGATTTTTTATTGTTCCAACCATCGGTCTTACAACCGACACATATTTATTAATCAAAATTTGTAGCGGAAGTAATACTTTATATTTTTTCAGAATTTGAAAACCCATTGGATGAATTAATTTGTTTATATTTTTAATAAAAAGTTGTGCATATCAATTATTTTTCGTACTTTTATAGTGCAAATCAATTAAATACAGATAATAGATATATACACAACGCTTACGCAAAGTACGGAAAAATTCTTGAGATATGCAAACTCTTCTCGAAAAATTTAGTTACTACCTTACCTCCATTTCAAATTATCGAGAAAACTATATCGTTTATGTGGGAAGGAAAGTTGGCGTAAGGTCGTTACGTCATTGCCGTAACGGCGTTACGCTACTGCCGTAAGGTCGTTTCACTATTGCCGTGAGGTCGTTACGCTACTGCCGTGAGGTCGTTACGCACAAATCTTTTCTCAACAAATAAAATATCTTCTCCCGAATTTTGCTAGTCGTTTGCTTGGGTTTTTATTTTATTACTGTCCGCTAAAACTTATGTCTAAACATAAAAATAAAAGGCTGGCTTCGATTTTGAAGTTCAGCCTTTTTTAATTATATTAGAGTTGCCACACTAAAATATAATTATGAGCAAAAGTACACATTTTTTCGGAC
>JAZTXF010000130.1:0-13647 GCA_045636305.1 Candidatus Gastranaerophilaceae bacterium
CGAAAAGTCCCGAAAAGACTGGCATTCTCAGCAGAAAAGCGGTGTGCGGTTGGCACGTAAGATTCAGGTATTCATTCTAAGAGTGAAAAATACTGGGTTTTAGGTACAACTACGGAGGTGTTACCTCTCCGTCAGTAAAAATAAGGTAAACCTATATGCGGGTATGGCGGAATTGGCAGACGCGATAGATTCAGGTTCTATTGGTCGCAAGGCTGTGCAGGTTCAAGTCCGTGAACCCTTTTTAAGGGAGTAAACAAAAAAACGGCTTGTGTAAATGCTATCAACTTAAAATTTAATATATGCGGACGTGGCGGAATTGGCAGACGCGCATGGTTCAGGTCCATGTGCTCGCAAGAGCATAGGAGTTCAAGTCTCCTCGCTCGCACCACCGAAAAAAGTACAGCTTAATCAGCTGTACTTTTTTATATCTATTTATAAGCACTATGTACTATGTTTTTGTATTATAAAAATTCATATAACTTTTCACAGATAAAATTCTCAATAGTTGGTTTCCCATAATCTTCAATCAGTTTTTCGAAAACATCAGGTCTAACAAATACACGAAGCAACATCAGTTGATTATCGAATGATGTTTTCAATCCAGAAACTATTCCAGATGCAGTATCTAGGGAAAGATGACTTTCATCATATCTTAATATGCGTATATCATCACCTAATTTATTGCCTTGTTTTTCATAGGGCATATCAATTAGCAAGATAGCACCATAATTAGGAGTTATTTCAGGTATATCATATTCTTTCATCAACTCACGCTCTATTTTATCTCTTATTTCGTGTTGTTTAGAATACTTCATATTAGCAAATCTATTACATATATCATTAGAATGTGGATATTCTGAATTTTTATCTAAAACCAACATACTTTTATATCGTGTTTGACCTTTTTGATTTATTTGATTTATAGAACATTGTATTGATATTTTATTTGCCCCACAACAATTTTCAAGAATGATGTTTTGTATATCATTTTTTGAAGATAAGTGGAATTTTTCATGTAACTCGTTGGAAAACTTTTCAGAATGTACTGTGTAAAAAATATGCTTTAACAAAGCACAGTTTGCCCTATTTGGATCACTCCAATATATTCGTTTAAAAAGCCAATATCTATTTGAGATTATTTGCTCTGCAGATGTTATACCAGGTTGCCTTAAACAAAACTCGCCTTTCCATATTGACATACTTTTAAACAATGCGTCTGTATCAATTTTGTAAGTCAACCCAACATGATGAGAATCTCTCATCATGTAATCAATTACTCTTACGCCGACAGATGAATTTAGAATGCAGTTCAAAACATCCAGTTCTTTATTTCTGATTCCGTCATTTTCTTTGCCAAAAATAACATATTTTATATCCGAAACATCTATTTTATATTCTTTGAACAATTCAGATATACACTCGGATAAACTATTTCCGCTGACATCGCTTTTTATACCAATCAGTTTATCAAATAATATTCGTGGTGTAATCGTTGCAAATAATTCACTTTCTTGATTTTGCAATTCGTTTATAGCGTATGAATATGGATAATTTGTTATACTCGATAATAACGCAGCCAAAAGACCAATAATTACATATTTTTCAGAGAGAAATTTCGCATATTCCTTATTTCTCAATAAAGATAGCATTGCTTTGCGCATTAATTCATATGTTCCTAATGTATGCTCATATCTTGTGTGATTTGCACCTGGGAAGGTTGTTGCACCTTCCAAAAGTTGAGGAACCTCCATCAATCGTAGCAGCATATCATGTTTAGATAATTTTCGCATACGTCTAGATAAATATGCAGAATTAATTGGCAACAAAACTTGACCAATGCTTTTACTAGCTTCTGATAACTCGTCTAATCTGAAAATCTGATTACTTGTTGGTCTTAAATGTTCAATATCAATTACAATTTCGTCTATAGAGTTATATGTATGTTCCTCAAGTTTTTCGTATAACCTATCAATATTCCAAAAATCAAAACAAAAATACCCACTGTTTTTTATCTTTTCAATTATTTCTTTCAATGTGATAATCGTGCTATATATATCCCAAGCAGGCTGTAAGTCACAAAACTCTTCATAAGAAATCTCTTTATCCTTAACTTCTTTGACATTATCAGGCATATATGCCCTTGTACCTATAACCCTAGTCTTTTGAAAAGCATGAGTTGTTGTAGTTTTACCGGCACCCAAATCACCAATAACAGCAAAAAAATCGCTATCAGTTGATTTTATAAAAATGTTTTTTGGGGCGATATCACAATGATAAAAGTTGTTTTTATGCAGATATTCTATGCCAACAAGGGTTTGGTGGAAGAGTTCAAAAACGCTATCTTCATCCTTAATGATACTTTGGCATAAATTTTTATTTTCTATTTCAAAAAGTTCTTCTAAAGTGGGACCATCAATAAATTCAGTAACTGTATAAGGAATATGTTCTATAGTTTCGGTGCCATCATCGTTTTTTATGGTAACATCATAGTAATTACCATCCACAACCTTGAGTATATTTTGATGATTAAAGCGACAAATATTATTGATTTCAACATCAAAATTTTCATTCGATACAAATCCTAATTTTGCAACTAAGTCATCTTTATATGCAAAAAATTTAACAGCTCTTTTGCTATAGGCACTTTTGTCACTGCTGAAAATTTGATTTGCAATATACACTATTCCTGAACCACCCTGTCCTATAGGTTTACATATTCCATCATTTTCAGTAACAAATTCATATTTTGTACCTAAGGTATCTTTTTCTATATTTAAAATTCTCTCTCGTTTCGTTTGATCCATAATAAATTACCTCTTTTGGAAATTTTTTCTTTTTAGTATTATATCACATTTAACGACATAATTCAACATTATTCAAAAATACTGTAATTATTAATAAGTTCTTGCCGTTAATTTTTTTGACATTTTATGCGTGAAATTCACTAAAATCATTGAAAAAATAAAATTTTTGTGCTATAATTGGTATGCTATACTATACTCATTATAATGGGTTAAGTATATTTATTCGTTGCGAAGTGTACGCTAATTAGGTAAAAGCGTACACTCTGACTTCAAAACTTTGCAACGAAGTGATGAGTATTGGTATAGCAACCTAATGTCAGAGTTCGTGCGTTTTTCGGTGCATAACTCTGAAATATGGGTTATGCACTTTTTATAATATTACATATAAGGTATTCGTATAAAAAATTCAATGTTATGTAAAAGCTAATAGTTAAACAAACTGCCAGGAGGATTTATTATGGGATTAAGAATGAGAAAAAGCATAAAAATATGTAAAGGTGTTAGAGTTAATTTTAGTAAAAGTGGTACAAGCTTAAGTTTCGGAACAAAGGGATTACGACAAACAATTTCTACAAGTGGCAGAAGGACTACTTCTGTTGGAATTCCGGGTACAGGTATTTATTATACAACCTCTTCAGGAGGTAGAAAGCGTTCTTCTTCATCAACTTCGTATGCACGTGCACAGGCTCAAGCTCAAAGACAGCAGGAAAAACTTAATGAAATTGAAAACAACAAAAGAACAGTACAAAATTTCAATAATTTAATAGAGTCAATCAAGTCCTTACACAAAACTTGTGACGAAAAAATTGATTGGAATCACATAAATAGCGTTCCTGCACCTTTTGATCCTATGCAATCAGGTCCTGCTGAAATTGCAGCAACTCAAATATATAATAATTTTAAACCAAGATTTTACGAAAATTGGTTCCCACAATTAGGTGAAAAGAGAAAACAAAAACTTTATGACAATATAGATATGGCAAGAAAAAAAGATACGGATTCATATTCGGAATGGGAAAGCTTAAATACATTATCTGCAAATATAATAAACGGCGACATTGAAAGTTACTTAACTGTAATTGACGAAATGAAACCGTTTGATGATTTACTTGACTATGGTAGTGATTTCGAGGTAGGTATAGATACTCCTGATAGCCTCTGTATCGAATTTCATGTTATGTCCGACAAGGTTGTTCCGCAGAAGGTTATGACTCTTACGCAGACGGGTAAATTATCTACCAAGGATATGACTAAAACCATGCGATTTGATTTAATTCAAGATTATATTTGTAGTTGCACAATCAGAATTGCAAGAGATGTATTCGCATTATTGCCCGTTTCCAAGGTCGTTGTTCATGCAGTCGACAATATTTTGAACACTGCAACCGGATTTGAAGAAGAGACAACGGTATTGTCTGTTGCTTTTGATAAAGAAACATTAAATTCATTGAATTTCAATTCTATTGATCCGTCTGATGCACTTGCAAACTTTGAGTGCAATATGGACTTTAAGAAAACTCAGGGATTAAAAGCTGTAGAAAGAATTGAATTATAATGGAGGCATAACTGTGAAATTAAATTATAAAGATATCTTAAAATTTCTATTTCCAGAATGGCAAGTAATAGAAATTATAAAAAAGGACGGTTTTATTTCAAAAAGTAATAAAACCCCAACAAAAACAAACACGGTTCAGATGGTCCAACACGGAGAGAGTTCTTCAGCAGTAAATAATCAACCATCAATTCCCGTAATGCCATCGAAGAATCAATCATCTAAAACTATTAGTAACCCAATAAATACATCAAAACCCGAAAAAATCATAAAGCCTAATATCGTAGATGAAAAATTCGATGGCTTAGAAGAACTTTTATCGAAAAATATAATTGCTGATAAGGACTATATAAATTCTTTATGTATGGCGTTTAAGAGACCGTATGTTAGCGGATACAACAATATTACACCTAAAAATGTAATCTTCATTTTAGGTGCTAAAAGTATGGGCAAAACATATAGTATCGAAAAAATTGCGGATATACTAAAGAAAAGAAAGATTATAACTAATCATACTGTAGGATGTGTTGATTTAGGAAAGTACCCCACAACATCAGAAGCGGCTATATTTTTATCTGATATTTACAAAGCATTATATGGTCAAAATGATATTGTTATTTTTGAAAACTATGAAAAAACTCATAGCAGTAACTTAGAGATTATTTCTCAGTTAGTACAAGAAGGAAAATACAACTTAAATAAGAGATATGCGCTTCAAAACAATATGTTGATTGAGGCAACTGGAACCTTACTTACAAATTCAATAGATGTACTTAACTCTAATGGTAAGTTCTTTGTATTTGTATCCGAAAAAGGCGAAAGTCAAATTTCAGAAACATTTGGTACAGCATTTACTAAATGTATTGGCGATATAATATTGATGCAAAACTTCAGTCAAGAAGAAATTACATCTATTGCTAATATGTTAATTGAGCGTTTCATAGGCAAATGTAGACAGTATTTAAAAATGAATATTACAACAGATACTGCTTTTAATAATAAAATTATATCCTCTTTTAATCCCAAAACAGGTATAAGAGGATTAGAAGATTTCATAGAAAACGAGATATATAAAGCATTATCTGAGTATCGTCTTAAAAACTTGGCTCAGAACGAAGAAAAAATAAAGCTCTCTTATGAGGATGCCTTTATAGCTATAATTGATGATAAAAAATTGGTATTATCTAATTTTGTAAAGAACTATGATGCCGTTGCCATTGATAATGTCAAAAGAGAACTTAATAATGTCATTGGATTGAAAGCAGTAAAAGACTATGTATTGAACATAGAAGAAAACTTGAAAGTTCAAAACTTAAGACAAGCAAAGGGACTTAAGACTGCTGATATTTCGATGCATATGATATTTACCGGAAATCCGGGTACAGGCAAAACAACTATCGCTCGAATTGTAGCAAAATATTTAAAAGCTATAGGCGTACTTTCTTCCGGACAACTCAGAGAAGTTTCGAGAGCAGATTTAGTAGGACAATATGTTGGACAAACAGCACAACTTACAAACGAAGTGATTCGCAGTAGTATAGGCGGAGTTCTCTTCATAGATGAAGCATATTCTTTGTGCAGAGATAAAAATGATACATTTGGTCTTGAAGCTATTGATGCACTTGTTAAGGGTATGGAAGATAACCGTGATGATTTGGTTGTGATTTTGGCGGGATATGAAAAGGAAATGGGAGAATTCCTTAAATCTAATTCCGGATTAAAATCAAGATTTCCGAATGTTGTTAATTTTGAAGACTATACCCCTGCAGAAATGTATGAAATCTCTTTAATCACTGCTAAAAGCAAAGGGTATCGTATTGATGAGGAATGCAAGGAAGGATTAGTTAAATTATTTGAAAAATCTCAAATAAAGGGCAAGAATGATAGCGGTAACGGTAGATTGGTACGAAATGTTGTGGAAGCAGCAATCCTACAACAATCTAAACGCATAGCAAAAGATAATGATACCGATCTTGAATTGTTAACAAGTTCGGATTTCGGTTTGGACAAAACAAACGATTTTGATTTAGAAACAGAATTATCTAAAATTATCGGCTTGACAAAAGTTAAAGATTTTGTTCGCACGCAACATAAGTTGCTTATTGCCCAAGAAAAACGCAGAAAAGCCGACCTTAATGTTGATACTACGCAGTCTTTAAATATGATTTTTTCAGGCAATCCCGGAACAGGCAAAACAACTATAGCTAGAGTTGTTGCTGATATGTTTAAGCAGATGGGGATTTTAAAATCCGGACATTTGGTTGAAACAGATAAAGGCGGGTTGGTTGCTGAATATGTAGGCCATACTGCAAAGAAAACTGAAGAAGTGTTTAAGAGTGCACTTGGCGGAGTATTGTTTGTTGATGAAGCATATGCTATCGCAAGTGATGGAAGTAGCTTTGGTCAAGAAGCCATTGATACATTGGTAAAATTAATTGAGGATTATCGTGGAGAAATCGTAGTTATTTTAGCGGGCTATGAAAAAGAAATGAAAGATTTCTTAAAGGCCAATTCCGGATTGGAGTCACGATTCCCACTTAGAATTAACTTTCCTGACTATTCTGCTGATGAACTATTTAATATCGGTCTAAAAATGATTGAAGGCAAAGGTTTTGTTTTGGCTGAAGAAAGCGTCAAACTTTTTAAAGAACAAATCCATACTCTTCACAAACACTCAACTGCTCATTCGGGTAACGGACGTATGGTTAGAAATTACATTGATGAGCTTGTAAGAAATCAATCATCAAGAATTGCTACATCAGATGTATCGTCAAGCGAAATGAACACCATTTTACCTGAAGATATCGTTGAAAAGAAAATGTCAAACATGAGCTTTGATTTAGAAAAGGAATTTGAAAATGTAATTGGTTTAGAAAGTGTAAAGAATTACATAAGAAGTCTTAATGCACGTCTTAGAATGCAAGAAGAAAGACGAAAGGTTGGCTTGCAAGTTGATTCAACTCAAACCATGCATATGATTTTCAAGGGAAATCCGGGTACAGGCAAAACTATGATGGCAAGAACTGTAGCTAATGTTTTATATAACATGGGTGTTATAAGGACCAACAAATTGGTTGAAACAGACCGTGCAGGATTAGTTGCAGGCTACGTAGGACAAACAGCTATAAAAACAACAGAAGTTATACAAAGTGCTTTAGATGGTGTTTTGTTTATTGATGAAGCATACGCTCTTGCTCAGGGTGGCGAAAATGATTTTGGCAGAGAAGCTATCGACACTTTAGTTAAACTAATGGATGACAACAGAGACAGATTAGTGGTTATTTTGGCTGGGTATAGAAATGATATGGACAACTTCCTTATGAAAAATGCAGGATTGAAGTCAAGATTTGCTAATATAATAGAATTCCCGGATTATAGCACTGATGAATTGATTGAAATCGCAGAAAAACAGTATAATTCTAAAGGATATGTTATTGCCGATGATGCAAAATATGTTCTTCGTGATTTGTTTGACTCTGCAAAGCAGAATTCACAATTCGGAAATGGTCGATTTGTCAGAAATGTATTTGAGAAATCAGTTAATAATCAGGCTCTTAGATTAAGTACAGATACGGATTTAACAAAAGAAGAATTAATAACAATTACAGCAGAAGATATTAAGGAGGTGCAACAATGAAAAACACGCTAAAGAATGTATTATCAAACTTAGTTGCGATATTATGGTTTATAGGCATGGTGTTTCCATTGATACTTTGTTTGTGTTTTATACCATTAGGTTTGTTTATGGATATTGACACAATACGAACCTCTGGTTTTTCCACTACTAATATTGGTTTTTCAATGTTTGGTGCCTTCGGATTAATGTTTTCAATAACCATGATGGTACCTTGGTTTAGAAAATGTTTTAAAAAGCTTCCTTGGTTATATTCATATGTGATTATGTTTATGGCGGATATTTTAATAATAACAATCGGCATAGCAATTTTAAATTACGGTTACGAAGTACAGAGCGAGGCAAGACATACATTGTTTTACATATTAATGCTTGCACAAATGGTTATTTGTCGACTTGCGATGTGTGTTTATCTGAAATTGAAACCATTAAAATATACTAAGGAGTAGCATTATGAATAATCAAAGAAAAAATTTGCAAGATTCGATAAACAAGGCGATGAATACGCCTATTGAAAATCAGGATAAACCATATATTCCTGAAAAAATTAGTGCCGAATATGTTCAACCGCCTCAAAATGACCAACCCGATACCGTCGCAGAGGTGAAGAAAAAAACACCTTTTGATAAGCTATTAAAAACAACAGGAATTGTACTAATTATTGCTTCTATATTTGCACTGATCTGGAGCGGTAATACACCTACAGTTGATACATCCGATGCAGCAAAGCAGGCTATTACTGAACAAGTGTCCACATCGCTGTCAGTTGGTACCATACTGATGTCATCGGATGAAAACATAGGGGCTAAAGATTATACTATTGCTCATAATAGTACTTTAGATGAATCGAAAATATGGATTTGGGATTATGCAGCAGAAGATGGAGACTATGTTCAAATTTTAGTTGACGGTAACCCTATCGGCGATGCCTTTATGATAAAAAATAAGCCACAGGAGTTTAAAGTGCCAAGCACCGGGACGGTGCAAGTTAAAGGTATAAGAGATGGTGGCGGTGGAATCACATATGCTGTCAGATATGAACTTAACAACACAAATTACTTCAATTCTGCACCCGAAGGAGAATTTAATACTTATACTTTAGTAAGAAATTGATAGAGATATACGGAGGTGAATAGTGATGAAGAGAATTGTTTTGTGGTGTTTATCAATAGTTTGTGTTTTATCTTGTTTGGCATTTTTGCCTAGTATATCCAGCTTATTATATCTTTTGGCAGCATTGATGTTATTACCAATTGAGAAATTAAAAGCAATAATCGACAGAATATTGCCCAATAGAAGGGTTAAGATTATTGCGATTGTAATAATTGCTATTATTGCAATGGTTATATCTCCGACAAACAATACTGTACAGCCAACAAATATAAATAATAATCAAATTTATGAAAGTTCTGGTACAGAAGATAATACTACAAATAATGTTGACAATACAAACGAAGAAGAAAAAACTTTAGAAAACGAAGAAACTGTATCAAGTAACGATGACAGCGAACAGAATGCTCTTAGCGGAAAACTTTCCAACATAGGTGCTTTTGTAGAAAACTATAATAAAATTGCAAAAACATCCATTGAGGAAATAGCAGAGATAGACATTCAAAGCGACGAGTATTACAGAACCGAATTTAGATTAAATGCTTTTAAAGGAGCCCCTGCTGTCAAAGGAAATTTAAATGGTAATTCAATTGAGATAATCAATTCCAATTATGATGGTATATTTGGTTCTGACTTGAGAATCTATGCTTTTGTTGATAATTTTGATTTGGCTACGGATATATTTGAATCTTTTTGTAAAGCTTGTGATCCTGAGATTACACAACAAGATTTCGATGACTTTTATAAATATCATAAATTGGATTCCGGAGATTGCCGAATTGTCCTTAAGCAGATAAGTGGTTATGTAATGGTCAAAAATAATGGCTTTGAAATTTTACTCGATGGCAAACCTGAATATTTTGATTAGGCTTGCCTCTTAGGATTTGAATATTTTTACAAAATTTAGAAAAGTATTGTGTATGGAGAAGAACATGTATAAAATTTTAAAGTTGATTTCACAATTGCCGGAAATAAAAAAACATTTTCATATAACAGGCGGAGATGGGTTCCCTTTATGCAATGTAATATATGATACAGATGCTTTTGTTGCGTGGAAAGAAAGCATAAAATATGAATTGCTAAAATTAGAACAGACTCCATTCGTTGCTGAATTTGTAGAAACATTAGAAAACTTTGATGGGTGGCGTGATGAGGAATCGTTTAGGATTATAGAATCTAAAGCCACAACGATGAAGAATAATTTTAGTGATTTTTTTAATACGAATGACAAAAATGATTTGCTTGCATTAATCATGCAGATTTTACTAGATATTGAAAATGACGGATACGTTTATTTGGATGACGATGATACAAAAATATCTTTCGTCCCAAATTATAAACGCTTTCTTAAAATTTTAAATGAACAAGGATACTTTTCAAAATTTACTGAAGATGTAACAGGTGGATATGAAATTGAGCTTTTGAGCAAAGCGTTTATGGAAAGTAGCACAAGTGTTCACGAAGAAAGTAAAGTTAATATACCAACTGTTTTTATATCATATAATTGGGGATGTTCAGATTTTGTTGACAAGATAGAAAACGCTCTTAGTGGAAAATGTGATATAAAGAGAGACAAAAACAATATCGGTGATTGGAAAAGCATATCTGAGTTTATGAAAACTATACGCAATGAAGATTTTGTTGTTCTTGTAATTTCCGATGCATATCTTAAGTCTGTTGCATGCTTATATGAAGTAATAGAATTAACAAAGGTCGATAAATGGGACGAAAAAGCAATGTATGTAATTATGGATGATGCTAAAGAAATTTATAATGGTATTAAGCGCTTAAACTATATAAGATATTGGAACGACTATTGTAATGAGCTTAGTGATGCCATTAAAGATTTACCATCGTCTGCTACATATACGCAAAGCGAGGAATTAAAGAAGGCAGAAGAAATACGAAATAACATAGGAGAATTTCTGTCTAGAATTGCTGATAGCAATAATCCAAGCGTGGAAAATGTTATTTCAAAAATTATTGAGCGTATAGAAAAATAACAGGTTCTAGAGAAATTCCTTCGTTGACTTCCGCCTCTTCTTGTGGTAGTGTTTGTGCTACGAGGAGGTGAAATCGAATGAAAGTGCTTGAAGAATTTTGGTATGGGAATATAAACCCGATGGAAAGACCATTCCAAAGCCAAAGAAAGTTTGACAAGGTATTCAGGTTGCTGACCAAGAATGAAGAAGATTTGCTCAAAAACTTAAATGAGCAAGAAAAAGAATTGTTTGGCAAAGTCAAAGCCTGTTATGACGAAATGATACAAATAACAGAATGTCAAACATTTATAAAAGGCTTTAAGTTAGGAGCAAGGTTATTTATAGAATGCTTTGAAAATGATGCCGACATATTCGATGAATGAAATTCGAGTATGTCGGTATTTTTATGCCCAGAATGAAAGGATGAAATTTATGAGGAAGAAAGTATTATGTACGGCAATGGCAGTGACTATACTGCTGACACAAACCGCATCGGCGGCACCATGGCAGATGAGGCGAAATCAACTCATATTCGATAGCGAAATTGGGTTCTTAGGAAATGTAACCTTACAATTCGCATCGGACGGTGGAAGCTTTATTAGGCCAATAATCAAACGATACGGCGAAAGCATCAGTTTAGAGAGTTATCTACCAACAAAATATGCTTATACATTCAAGGGATGGTTCACCGATCCGAGAACAAAACAGAATCAGGTAACAACATTCAAATTCACGAAGCCTGATGTCCTATATGCGAAATGGGAAAAGAATCCGGAAGAACCCATAAATCTAAATGACGAAATCATGGCAAAAGACACCTGTTACCTTACCGATGAAGAAACTGCAAAAAGGGTTGAAATTATAGAACAAAAAAATAAAACCTACATCGAAGGATTCGGCTATGCAGCACCGAGTAAAACAAAAACCATCATCGTAGACTCAGACGGAGATATAAACAAAATTGTCGGCTCAATGGAATAGGATATTGGAACAGAAAAATCCCTGCCAACATGAAATTGGCGGGGATTCTGCTTTTTAGCCGTTTGTTTGGTTCCAATCGACCCCGTACATCGTATGACGAATTTCTGTTCAATTGTACGGACTATAGGGGTAATATGCACAAAGATTATAGGAATTTGAATGGTTTTGAATCAATTTTCAAGGTCTTTTCCTGCCAATAACCCCTCTCTTTCTGTTGCTTTTGACAAAGATTTTTAGAGCATATTTTATAGTAAAAAATTTACTCCATAATAATGCCTTTGGATTTGCGTTTGCACGGTTTATCGGGATACGGAATCGCCTTTATATCAGCTATGAACTTTTCGCCAACCTTTTGCTTTTTACTATATTTTTGCTTTGAGGTCAGATTGGAATTTTTACTGATAGCATCACGGGTATCAACATATTCTTTACGTAAATTCTGTGCTTTTTGACTCCATTCGAAATATTCGTCAAATGTCATATCTTTTCCGCTTAACTCCTGGTCAGACCAAACATCGTTTACACGGTAATATCGCTGATACATTTTCTCACTGATTTTATTATACTCTTTCAAAAATGGGTCGTTAAGTGACTCCTTATATTTTTCAATGGACGCAAGCTTTGCACAGGAATATCCGCTTTCGTTTATGTTCTTACAGTATTCTACATCACGAGCCGTGATAACAAGAAAATACTTTCCGCACATTTTGCAACGATTTATTCTGTACCCGTTTTTAACAAGCTCTGAAAATTCATAGAATAGAGCCTCGTTAAGAGAATGAATTTGAATTGCGTATAAGGGTTTAAATTCTGAAGAATCATCATATACCATATCAGATTTCTCCATAATATCTATGTCCATATCATTTATTCCCTGTATATAATCCAAATCAAACTTACCATCCTTGATGGGCGCTGATGTCAGAGTACGAGAAAGATTTGTTCTGCTTATATCAGGAAAATCATTATATGCTTTCAAAATTGCCTTGTTTAAATCTTCAAAGCGGTTTCGCTTTAAATTAAATATATAGTCTATAAATTTTCTGTATCGTTTATAAAGCCTGAGATATTCTTTGAGCCAATTATACCACTCCCTATATACCTTCTTCGGAAGATATATAGGGATATTTTTTTGAGTATACACCGCCAGCTCATCAAAGGCGCACTTTATTGGGAAGTATGCATATGCAGCAAAAAGAAATCCGCACTTATGAACATAGAAATCCATAAATTCCATAAACGGAATAAACAAATTAAGCATACTCGTTATCTCTGTCTTATAAACAACATCATATATCTTTTTCAAGCCTTCCTCGTATCCTTCCAAATCTGCATTTAGAAACTCAACAAGGAATTCACCAATCGGTTTTATGTACTCATACTCATGAGAATCGGTTAAATTTGATACGAAATAATACTCTTTTTTCGGACATTCCATATAAATATAATTTATTTTTATATTGCTAAAATTTGAAATAGACATTATAACACCTGCCTTTCAAAGTAAATATAATAAATAAAACTTTTAATACTTTTATTCATTACAATAATGATACCATACTTTTCGCAAAAAGTCTATAATGA
>JAZTXF010000131.1:0-1945 GCA_045636305.1 Candidatus Gastranaerophilaceae bacterium
GTTTTGACGTATTTCATCGCTTTTCCAATCTCGACGGTTCCACATTTCACCGTCAAGACAATCAGCACCATATAAAATTTGAGCAAATTTTATATTATGATATTGTGCAACAGCACCGAAAGTTGCATTTTCCATTTCTACACATAGGCAGTTCTACTTAATTTTAACTTTTTTCAAAATAAAAAATTATTTTAGTCTTGTATTTTTTTGTTTTTATAGTATTCTCTGATAAAATAAATCTTATTCAGATATTATATGTTTAACCCCTAAAATATTTAATGTTATGGGAAATAAAATCAGAAAAAATCCACGTTCAGATAAGTGGATCAAGGTTGGCAGTGTACTTGTTTTATCTGCAGAAGCAGAAGAGGCTCTTGCCAGCGCAGTAAAACCGTCTCCTGAAGAAACCGAAATGCAACAAAGAGCTATTGAGCGTCAGATTGCAGCGGGAAAGATAGTGCAGGGCAAAGACGGAAACTATTATCCTACGAAGAAAGCAGCTAATATCCTTAAAGATATTGATGAATAGCTGTAAAAAAAAGTTTTATCAGTACCGACAAAAGTCGGTACTTTTTTATTTATCTTTTTGTTTTGTTGTGATAAAATATGACACAATTTATTAATGGCAGAAGAAAGATGAAAATTAATTTACATTGTCATAGTAACTATTCAGACGGCTATACAAGTTTGTCGGAAATGGCGGAAGAACACCAAAAACAAGGCTTTTCCGCATTCGTTGTTACAGACCATTGTTATCCGAGTTTTATAAAAAAAGGTGCAAAAGAGGGAAGATTTATGACCTCTTATGATAAATATTGCCAACAATCTGAAGAACTTAAAGAGGTATCAAAAAAGTTAGATTATCCGTGTATTCAGGGAATTGAGCTTGCATTATATGGGGAAGAAGTTTTAGTTTTTGGGGATGAAACCATAAAGAAAATTTTTGAATATGTTGAAGATGTAAATTCCAGAGAACAGGAAAAATACGGAGAACTGCGAAGTTATCACAAAAAGTTGAGTAATAATATTGCCAATATTCTAAAAGAAAACAAATCTCATACCGCCATAATTTTATGCCACCCTCATCTTTTTGAAGAAGACAGTTACGGAAGAGATAAACTGTTTGAACTTATAGACGGTTACGAATTTCAAAATAGCGGACACTATTTGTTTAGCGACGAAACCCACAAAAATAAAACGGATAGAGAAATTCCTGCAGAATTGCAGGGAAAAAGGAAGTTTTATAATTCAGATGCTCATGCTTTAAGATGTGTCGGCAGAACCGATGGCAATTTTCACGAGAATACTATTCATACGGTAGAAGATTTGATTGATTTTATTAAAACTCCACAAAATACTCAAAGTATTTTATTGCATAAAATACAATCAAATCAAAAAGATTAAGTTGACTATTTTTTATTTTTAGCTAAACTCAAGTCATAGAAATCATATTACTACTCATACTATTTTAAGACCCCATGCCAAGGACATGGTTTTTTGCGTTATGTTAATTCAATGCGATTATCAAGTTGGAGATTTTTCTCTTAAGGGAGGAGAAGTCTATTACAAAGGAACAAAAATTGCCGATTCAACAATTACTCCGTTGATGGTTGGAGGTACCGATGAATTGTATTATGTTCCTGCAAAGTATCCGATGAAGTGTTCGTGGTTGGTTATTCTTCAGTCACGTTTTCCTGTTTTTTACGAATGCAACAAAGTTGTGTTTGACAGGGGAACAGTTACGATGACATTGACCAATGGTTCTACAATGACCGTAACAGCTTATGCCGGTGGTTACCCGCATGAAGATTCCGGTTATTCTCGTTTGTTGGTTAATCATTTATAGTTTAACCGCATACCGTTTCAAGCCTCGCAATTTTGCGAGGCTTTTGCTTTATGGAGATTGCGTTGACAAAAAAAGTTCTTTGAATATAATCGTCAGTAT
>JAZTXF010000132.1:0-14757 GCA_045636305.1 Candidatus Gastranaerophilaceae bacterium
TATTATTTAAACTGATGTTTTTTCTTCACTTAACATAATATTAAGAACATCTTGAGGGGTTTTCGCAAGTGCTAAAATTTCAATGTCATTATCAAAAACATAGCCAATTGAGTGACAACCATCTTTTATCCAGTTGTAAATCGGAGCCCAATATGATTCAGGGTACAAAATAATTTTTCTGTGTCGAGGCTGTTTTTCATAACCCATAGATAACTCTTCCCACGCCTCAAAAAGCTCTCTTAATGTACCTTTTCCCCCTGGGCATACTATTTGATATGCGCTTTTTTCCTTCATTGTTGCCAATCTGGATGTGAAATCTCCTTTAGAGAAAAGAATTTTTTCGTCAAGCCTTTTATATGAAAAAGAAGGATATTCCCCCCAATCCAAATCTACACCAATACATTTAGTATCAGGATTAGCGTCTTTAGCACCATCGCAAGCAGCTCCCATCATTCCGACGCCGCCACCGGTAACGATATCAAATCCGGCTTTCCCCAATTCTACCCCTAACTCATAAACCGCTTTTTGGTGCGCATCCATTAATTCGGTTACAGGGTTTTCAATATAAGAACCATATATTATAACTGCTTTTTTTAATTCCTTTTTCATTAAAACTTTTTCAACCTCGCAAAAGTACTATCCATAGCCTTTTTACCTTGTGTGCCAAAATCTATCATATACATTTTAGATGAACCAATTTCTTGAATAGATTCAATATGTCCAATCCCAAATTTTTCATGAAAAACCCTGTCCCCAGAGTTAAAAACAGTAGAAACCAATACTTTTGGCTCATTATCAACATTGGTTTCTTTTTGTTTTTGTTCTTCCGCCATTTGTTTTATTTTACTGTTATTAATTATTTGTTGAATTTTTTCTTCTTCAGCTTTCTTTGCGGCAGCCCTACGCGCCTCTTTTTCCGGAGATGAGTTTTTCTTTATAAAAGCTTTATTTGCTGTTCTTTGCGGAGCAACAAAGTCTTTTCCGAAGCTGTTAGAACTTTTCTTGTTTATAAAAGTTGTTGTAGATTTAACATTTTTAGGAGCAACAAAATTTGAACCAAATCCACCATTTTGTGGTTTTGTAGCCGTTGATGTTCCAAAAGATTGATATCCGTCTTTTTTAATTCTGTCAACAGCGCCTTTAAATGTGCCTCTGGATTCGACATTACTGTTATATTCCTTCTCTTTATTTATGGATTTTATTAAAAATGGCGGAATTTCTTCTATAAATCTGGACTTGTCATAATATTTGTATTCTCCCCAAGTCTGACGACGTTTAGCACGTGACATATAAAGTTTTGTCATTGCACGAGTAATACCGACATACATTAACCTGCGTTCTTCTTCCATTTCTGAGTTATCGATTAACGAACGATTGTGAGGGAAAATACCTTCTTCTAAACCTGCTAAAAATACGACAGGAAACTCAAGTCCTTTTGCTGAGTGAATTGTCATTAATGTAATACTGGAAGAACCTTCCTCCAAATCATCTACATCAGAAACAAGAGCAACCTGTGCCAAAAATTCACCTAATGTATTTTCAGGCTCTTCCGGCTCAAATTCTTTTGCAACATTTACAAGTTCTTGCAAGTTCAAAATTCTAGCCTCTGCTTCTTCCGTATCTTCGGCTTTTAGCTCTTTTAAGTAACCTGTCTCATCTAAAACAAAAGTTATAAACTCGTGCAAAGAATATTTTTCTTTATTTTCTTGTAATTTTTTAATAAGAGATGAAAACTCTCTTAGTTTTGCTGCTGTTTTAGCATCAATTTCCTTATAAAATTCGACATTTGATATAACTTCATACATAGAAACATTATGTTCTGAAACCAACTCGTCAACTTTTTGAATAGTTGCTGAACCTATTGCTCGCTTAGGCACATTAATTATTCTTTTCAAACTTTGTGAATCATTACTGTTATAAATTAATTTCAAATATGCAATTATATCTTTAATTTCTTTACGGTCATAAAACTTCAACCCACCTAATATTTTATATGGCAACCCCTCTGAGATTAAAGCTTCTTCTATCGCACGAGATTGGGCGTTTGTTCTATAAAGGACAGCATAATCATCATAATTTGTCTTTGATGTAGAGTTATTTGAAATTGTTCTAGCAATAAACTTTGCTTCATGACCTTCATCTAAAGCTTCAAACAAAGTAATAATTTCGCCTTTTCCTTTGTTAGAATATAGATTTTTGCTAACTCGTTGAGTGTTATTAACTATAACAGAATTAGCCGCTTCAAGAATAGTACCTGTAGAACGATAATTCTGCTCTAATTTTATTAGTTCAGAATTTCTAAAATCTGTCTGGAAATTAAGAATAATACGATAATCCGCTCCGCGCCAACTATAAATTGATTGGTCAACATCACCAACAACAAACAAACTGCGCCCTTTTAGTTCACTCTCAGCCATATCGTTAGTGAAAAGAGCCTTGATTAATTTATATTGACTAAGGTTTGTATCTTGAAACTCATCAACAAGAACATGTTTAAATCTATTAAAATATTTTTCTTGGACTTCTTTATTTGACTCAAATAATTTTACAACCAAAAGAAGCATATCATCGAAGTCTATAGCATTATTTTCTTGTAGAGCTTTTTCGTATAAATCATAAATCTCTGATATTTTTTGTGAACGATAATCTTTTGCACGAGTTGCATATGCATACGCATCCAACATTTTTCCTTTAGCGTTTGAAATAGACGCTTTTATAAGTTTTGGTTGAAAAACTTTGTCGTCAAGGTTTAATTTTTTAATAGCATTTTTTATAAGTGCCATAGAATCTGTTTCATCATAAATGACGTAGTTATTATCCCATTTGCGTCCTTCGGGATTTTTGTAATTAGTTAAATCTTGTCTTAATATGCGACCGCAAATATTATGAAAAGTCCCGACCCACATTTTTTTAACAACATCTTCACCCAAAATAGAAGACAATCTAGCTTGCATTTCTTTAGCAGCTTTATTTGTAAACGTAACAGCCATAATAGAATATGGATTCGTCCCGTTTTTTACTAAATTAGAAATTCGTGCCGTAAGCACACGTGTTTTACCGGAACCCGCACCGGCCAATACAAGCATACTGCCTTCTGTGTGTAAAACCGCTTGTTTCTGTTGTTCGTTTAAACCTTCTAACATATTCCCCATTACTTGCAATTTTTCAAATAATAATTTATTATAAATAATTATAACATCAAAAAGAAAAATATTATCAAGGTGAAATATGACAGAAGAAAAACAACAACAACCCTCTATAATGGTCCCGCTCGGTGAATTAGATTCAGTAAGTGAAAAAGATCAAAACAGTCCTGATGCTCTTGCAATGGAGCTTGCGACCATCCAACAAATGGCAAAAAAAATAGCCATAATCGGAAGTAGAAATTTGCCGATTACACATCAACAAATGATTGAAACTTTGGCTGAAGCTCTTGTTAAGCAAGGAAATACGATTATTACATCCGGAGGTTCCTCAGGAACAAATGCAGCTGCTATTCGTGGCGCAATGAAAGCTAATCCTGATAAACTAAAAGTTATTTTGCCTCAAACTATCGGACAGCAGCCTTCTGATGTTCAAGACCAGCTTATCGGTGTTCCTAATATCATTGAACATCCTGACAGAGCAATGATGACCCTTTCTGATGCATCTCGCATATGTAACAGAGAAATTATTGATGATTGTCAACAACTTATTTGTTTCCTTTCACATACATCAGGTACGTTGCATAAAGCAATTGAGTATGCGGAAGATGTTTATAAAGTTGTTACAACTTTCTATTTAGATTAATATTAATCAGTTTTATTTAAATCGACCTGCTTCGGCGGGTCTTTTTGTGTCCATTTGAAAATATTTTTAAATTCATTTTCATTAACTTGTTTTAATTCATCTTTTTTAGGCAATGATTTTGAAAAATTTTCTTGTTCTTTTCTTAAGTCTTCAAGACTGCAAGCTCCGCCTGTTGGCAAATTACAATCTGCTTGAATTTTTAAAACACTAAAACATATTGATATTAATGCTAAAATTAAAACTCTAACCATATTTTAATTTTAATCAATTTATACAAATAAAAATTCACCAAACGGATAATATTAGATAATTAATTAAAAATAAACGGAATTATTATAATTTTTACAAAAGCAGAAACCGTATATTATTTAATAAAAATTAATATTAATAAAAAAAACGCAAAAAACATTATTGACGGGTTTTTGTTTTAGCGGTACAGTTTAGTTATGACGAATCTTTTTAAATCAAATCTTAATAATAATTGGTGGTGCCTGTAATTTAGTACAGGCTTATTGAGTATTTGATTTCACAATTAAACGCCTGTACACAAGTTGTTACAGAATTTTAGTTGTAAAGGTTCAAAAGAAAAATGTCAGTTAATTTAATAAATACATTATCACAGCCCCTAAAATCAGTAGCCCAGTTTGTCGCGCACCAAGAGCGAGCATCCGGACTTTCTACGTCCAGATTTATTCAAGACACAACGACTTGTCTTGCGCCTAAGGCCGCATTTTCTCGCAGCAAAGCGGATTTAGCCGAAAATGCCTTCTTAGAACTTACTCAAGGCGCAGTTATATATTTTTTGCCTGCATTATTAGGGGATAAAGTAGCAAGAAAATATTTTTCAAAAAATTTAGACTCAGCGGCTAAAAATTTGGTGGCAACTCCGGCTGTTGACTTATTAAAACAAAATAATGTACTCAATAAAAAAGTTATTCCTATAAAAGCAGCAATAGCGTTTTCTGCTACAGTCATTCCTTTGGCTGCTTTTGCAATAAGTTATGCCAAAAATTTATTTACATTAAATGTTTTTAAAACAGGAGATTTTAACAACATTGCAAACCTTGAGGATGTAAAAGAAGATAAATCTGTACACGATAAAGTCAGAAGAGGTGCTCATAGAGGGATATTTGCCGCTGCGGCAACATATGCAGCTTGTTTGGGGAGTGCTTTTTTAATTGCAAAAAAAGGTGCAAATTCAAAATTGTTGCAAAATGTTAGTGAATTTGTGTTGGCTCCGGGGTCAAAACTCTTTAAAAATAATGAAAAAAAGAAAAACTTTTTCAATAAATATTTCAGCTTAGATTTTGCTTCCGAGAAAGGCAAATTAGCTCTAAGCAAGGGGCAGCTAACATCATGTGTTTTAATCGGCGGATTGGGATATTTTGGAGCTTCTGCAGACAGAGGAAAACAAAATTTTTTAGAAACCCTTTTTAGACTTCCGGTAATTGGTTTTTATGTAATTACAGGTAGTGAATTGTTTGAACAAGGATTCAAAAAAATTCTTAAAAAAATGGGAAAATGTAAAGAATTAATTGGTGAAAATTTGAAAGTTCCAACTATGGATAAAATTGAGGAAATTGCTAAAGAGAATGTAAAAAAACTTGCCCAAACAAAACAAATTAATAACATTGAAGAAGCTACAAAAGCAGAATTTAAAAAACTGGCAAAACAAAAAGTTCTGATATCCGGTGTTCCATATATTTTTAGTATCGGAGTTATGGGCTTTTTCGTTGCGGGGATATCAAATCTTTTTACAAGATACAGACACAATCAAGACATGAAAAAACAACAAATAACTAAATTTGTACCAATAAAAACAGAAAATGAAAAAAGAATATTTAAGGATTTTCAAAATGTGAGATAAAGAATTGATAAAGATTGTACTAAATACACTTGCAAATTTTTATTTATGTTCTATACTATAATTGTGAAATAAATCACGAATAAAAATCAGTTAAATATTGACAGTAAAATATAGATGAGCCAACCAAAAAGGAGAAAAAAATGGCGGTAAAAAGCAAAAAAGACATAGAAAATTTGGAAAAAGCTTTAAATCAGTCTTCTGAAGTTGCTACTGTTGAACAATTGGAAAGTTTAATTTCCAGAGTAAAAAAAGCACAAAGAATTTATGCTAATTTTACTCAAGAACAAGTAGACAAAATCTTCAAAGCTGCTGCAACTGCTGCAGATAAAGCTCGTATTCCTTTAGCAAGAATGGCTGTTGAAGAAACAGGAATGGGTATTTTAGAAGATAAAATTATCAAAAATCATTTTGCTTCTGAATATATTTACAACAAACACAAAAACGCTAAAACCTGTGGTGTAATTAAAGAAGATAAAGAAAACGGTATTAAAGTTGTTGCAGAACCATTAGGTGTTGTTGCAGGAGTTATTCCTACAACTAACCCAACTTCTACTGCAATTTTTAAATCATTAATTGCTTTAAAAACAAGAAACGGTATTATCTTCTCACCACACCCAAGAGCTAAAAAATGTACTATTGAAGCGGCTAAATTAGTGCTTCAAGCAGCGATTGAGGCCGGAGCTCCTGAAGATATTATCGGATGGATTGATGTTCCTTCAATTGAATTGACTAACGTTTTGATGACACATGATTCTATTGATTGCATCTTAGCAACAGGTGGCCCAGGTATGGTTAAAGCGGCTTATTCTTCAGGAAACCCTGCTTTGGGTGTTGGACCTGGAAATACTTCAGCCGTAATTGATGAAACAGCTGATATTAAAATGGCGGTTTCTTCAATTTTAATGTCAAAAACATTTGATAATGGTATGATTTGTGCTTCTGAGCAAGCTGTTATTGTTGTTGACAGTATTTATGAAGAAGTTAAAAAAGAATTTGCATACAGAGGTGCTTATTTAGTAAGCCAAGCAGAACAAAAGAAAATGATAGACCTTCCGTTTATCGATCCAAAACGCGGTACTGCTCACCCCGATATCGTAGGTCAAACAGCTCACAAAATCGCAGAATTATCAGGTTTTGAAGTTCCAAAAAATGCGAAAGTATTGTTGGCTGAAAGACCATCTGTAGATTGGGAAGACCCATTCTCAAGAGAAAAATTATCACCAATCTTAACTATGTACAGAGCTAAAAACTACGAAGAAGCTACTGAAATGGCTTATGAAATGGTTTCTAAAGGTGGTGCTGGTCACACATCTGTACTTTATACAGACGCAAGATCACAGGAAAGAATCAACCAATACGCAGAAAAAATGCCAACATGCAGAGTTTTGATTAACTCTCCTTCTTCACAAGGTGGTATTGGTGATTTATATAACTTCAAATTAGAACCATCCTTGACTTTGGGTTGTGGTTCTTGGGGTAAAAACGCTGTTTCCGGTAACGTAGGCGTTGAACACTTGTTGAACTACAAAACAGTTGCTGAAAGGAGAGAAAACATGCTTTGGTTCAAAGTTCCATCTAAAGTT
Organism: Candidatus Gastranaerophilaceae bacterium; assembly: GCA_045636305.1. Lineage (GTDB taxonomy): Bacteria > Cyanobacteriota > Vampirovibrionia > Gastranaerophilales > Gastranaerophilaceae > RGIG2134. The sequence goes on from JAZTXF010000132.1 coordinate 7,240, forward strand.
TACTTTAAAAGAGGTGCTATTGACTTAGCATTGAGAGAGCTTGAAGGCAAAAAACGCGCATTTATCGTAACTGACCGTTTCTTGTTCAATTCAGGTGCTGTATCTAAAATTACAAATGTTTTAGATGAAATTGGTATTGAATATCAAGTATTCTTTGATGTAAAACCGGATCCTACATTATCCACAATAGATCAAGCAATGGCTGTTTTAAGACCATTTGAACCTGATGTAATTATTTCACTTGGTGGTGGTTCTCCAATGGACGCTGCAAAAATTATGTGGTTAATGTACGAACAACCTGATACAGTATTCGAAGATATTTCAATGAGATTCATGGATATCAGAAAAAGAATTTGCAGAATTCCTGAACTTGGTAAAAAAGCTACAATGGTTGCTATTCCAACAACTTCAGGTACAGGTTCAGAAGTTACACCATTTGCAATTATTACAGATGATGAATCAGGCGTAAAATACGCAATTGCAGATTATGCATTGACTCCAAATATGGCTATCGTTGACCCTAACTTTGTAGATGGTATGCCAAAAGGGTTGACATCAGCTTCAGGTATTGATGCTCTTGTTCACTCAATCGAAGCTTATGTTTCAGCTTTAGCAACTAACTTTACAAACTCTAATGCCCTTGAAGCTACTAAATTAATCTTCAGATACTTAGAACGTTCATACAAAGAAGGTGCTAAAGACCCTATCGCAAGAGAAAAAATGCACTATGCTGCAACTATCGCAGGTATGGCGTTTGCTAACTCATTCTTAGGTTTGTGCCACTCTATGGCTCACAAATTAGGTGCAATGTTCCATATCCCACACGGTGTAGCTAACGCATTGTTAATCAGCCAAGTTATTAAATATAACTCAACTGATTGTCCAAGAAAACAATGTATTTTCCCACAATACAAATTCCCTAACGCTAAGACTAAATATGGTCAAATCGCTGATGAATTAGGATTGGGCGGAAAAACTGATGACGATAAAGTTGAATTGTTGATCAAAGCAATTGAAGATTTGAAAGATAAAATTGAATTGCCAAAATCAATGAAAGAATGGGGTATCGACGAAAAAGAATTCTATGAAAAACTTGATGAAATGGTAGAATTGGCATTCGACGATCAATGTACAGGTGCAAACCCTGCATACCCATTGATGGAAGACATCAAACAAATCTATATTGATGCTTATACAGGTAAAATATAGTTTGTAAAACGAATAAAAAGCGAGGCTTTGAAAAGAGCCTCGTTTTTTTATAAAAATAATATATTCAGAACCCGCAAAGCAGGTGAAGAATCTCCTGCGTAGCAGGTCAACCAATGTAACATTATTCTTGACCGACGTTGTCGGGGATTCATCGCTTCGCTCTGAATGACAGACAAATAGCGGGGTTTCAGGGGTAAGTGCTCTATCATTTACAAATAATAAATGCTTATTCCCATTCTGCTTGGATTAAGCATAAATCTTCATTAGTAGTTGCTTCTTTTAAAATATGGTTTGTTGTGTTTTCTGAAATTTGTACTTCAGAAATAATACTTGTCCCGTATTTAAGTTCTTTTTTAAACACTATATCCAGAGTTTTAAGTTTTTTAGATTGCCTAAACTCATAATCTAGTGTTTCAAACGCCCAAATTGGGTAATTTGCATTGTTCACGTGTTGATTTACATCCAAATCATCAAATCTTGTTTCAAAAGTTTTTTCATTATCTATATTTTGTAGTGGTGTAATTTTGTTATACTTCAAATCGTCTTCACGTCTTATAAATTCATTAAAATGAGGGTTAGAAGAAAGAATTTCTCCGATATTAACCATTCTTTTAGTGTTTAAGTCAATCAATGCCCAAGTTGAAGCAACTTTGCCTAATATTTTGTCATTATTGCAAACAATAAAATCACGATATGCAAATAATTTACTCCAGCCGCGAGGTTCTGTTTTTATATTAAGATTATAAACTTCCTTAGGGAAGTCAGTAAACTCCATATGATATTTCAACAAAAACCATGCCAAATTTTTATCTGCTAAAAAAGAATATCCAAAACCGAGTTGTTCTGCGTTATTGCTAGCTGTATCCTGTAATAAGTGCAATAAAGCAGACGGCTTAAGCAATAAATTGCAGTCCATCTCAGAGTATCTTATTTTATAGTGATTTTCGTATATATTTTTGTTCATAAGCTGATTATACATTGTTGATGCTTTTATTACAATAAGACCTTTTTTTAACAATTAAGTTTTGTTACTTTTTTTAAACAAAAAGTCAATATTTATTTTAAAAAATACTTAATTAGTAAGTAAGGGATTTAAGAGGACTATATATGCAAGTAAATAATGTTATGTATTTATGTCAAAGAGATGATATTAAGCCGGAAGAATTTAAAAAAAAGATAGCAGAAAAAAATTTAAAACTTTTAGATGTAAATAAAAATGGTGTTTTTGACTCCAATGATTGTTTTTCATATAAGGTAAAAGACAAGGATACAGCTTATTCTATTGCCCGTCAAATGGGTGTTGATATGAAAACTTTTAAAAAGTTAAACAAAAATATCCCTGATTTAAGTAAAATAAAAGCAGGTGAAACTTCTTTAAAAGTTCCTTTTACTGAAAAATTATTAAAGGAATTAGGAATAGTTTTAAGTGAGCAAGCGTCAACAGCTTTAATAACTCCAGATATTAAACAACAGAAAAATGTAACAAAAACGAAAACAACGGATTTGCCTGATAAAAAAGATAAAACTGCTAAAAAAACAGTAATGTTAGATGCCGGACATGGGTACAAATTGGATCCCGGAGCTGTAAGCAATGATGAAAGTGTAAAAGAAAGCGAGCTTACTCAAAAAAGCGTAGAGATATTAAAACCGTTGATAGAGGCAGAAGGCTTTAATGTTATTGTTGGAAAACGAGAATCATTGCAAGACAGGCAAGCAGAAAAAATTAAACAAAATCCTGATTATTATATAAGTATTCATATGAATTCTTGTGTGACCCCTAATACAGGAAGAGGAGAAGAAGTATTATACACAAATGATGATGATTTTTCATTTGCAAGTGCGCTTCGGGAGGCTCTTGCCGAAGATAAAACATTTAAAAAACGAAATATTAAAAAAGAGAGTTTATGCGTACTAAGAAATGATCCTCCAAAAACAAAAAGTGCTATGGTCGAAGTTGGCTTCATAAATAATGATAATGATTTGAAAAAGTTAACCAATGATACTGATTTAAAAAGACAACTTAAACAGGTTGTCAAAGGACTAAAATGCTACGACAATGCTAATTAATAATAATTAAAATAAAAAAACCTTCCGCTTGGAAGGTTTTTTATTAAAAATGCCGAAGGCCGGACTCGAACCGGCACGGAGTTGCCCCCACAAGATTTTGAGTCTAGCACGTCTACCAATTTCATCACTTCGGCATGAAGTTTCTTTGTTAACGTGTGTCTTGATTTTAACAAGAAAAAATTTTTAAATCAATACTTAAAATAAAACCCTGTAAAAACAGGGTTTAGGAGCTTAAATGAAAAGGAGTTTTTTAATCAGACGATAAATCCGTAAAAAAGTTCCTCAAATTAAGTTCTTTGCGTTATAATCTTATTATGTTTAATTATGATGTAATTGTAGTTGGAGCAGGACATGCCGGCTGTGAGGCGGCAGTTTCAGCTGCCAGATTGGGGCAAAAAGTTCTTCTCACAACGTTAAACATTGAAAATATTGCATTGATGCCATGTAATCCTGCGATTGGAGGTCCGGCAAAATCTTGTCTTGTTCGAGAAATTGACGCCTTGGGTGGTGTTATGGGTGTTGTGACCGATGCTACATATATTCAAATGAAAATGCTCAATCGTTCAAAAGGTCCTGCTGTTAGAGCCTTACGTGCTCAGTCCGACAAAAAAGAGTATATGCATTTTATGCGTAATTTGATTGAAGCAGAGCAAAATATTAAGCTAAAACAGTGCATGGTTACGGGTTTATTGGTTAAGAATGAAAAAGTTGTCGGCGTTGTGGACGAGTTGGGGTTAGAATATAAGGCTAATTCCGTAATTTTAACAACCGGAACATCTTTAGAGGGGAAAATTTGGATAGGTTTGCAATCAATTCAAGCCGGTCGTTTGGGTGAAGCATCTGCTATTGGGCTTTCAGATAGTTTGCGAGCAAACGGTTTGGAGGTAAAAAAGCTCAAAACCGGTACTCCTGCAAGAGTTGACAGTAGAACAATAGATTATTCTAAGATGATTATTCAGCCCGGAGATGATGAATTAAATTTCTTTTCTTTCCTGCCAAACAGACCTGTGCGCCCACAAATACCTTGTTATTTAACAAGAACGAATGAAAAAACTCACGAGGTAATTCGTCAAAATCTTGATAAATCACCGATGTATACGGGTTTAATTCATGGCAAGGGGCCTCGTTATTGTCCGTCTATTGAAGATAAAATTGTCAGATTTGCGCAAAACCCTTCGCACCATATTTTTATTGAGCCTGAGGGAAAAGATACTTATGAGGTTTATGTTCAAGGTTTCTCAACAAGTTTGCCCGCAATGGCACAAATTGATATGTTGCGAACATTGCCGGGGTTGGAGAATGTTCATGTTATTAAGCCTGCTTATGCCGTTGAATATGATTATGTTCCTGCTGTGCAGTTGTCACATACGTTGATGACAAAGAAAATAAAAGGTCTTTTTTGTGCAGGGCAAATTAACGGGACAAGCGGATATGAGGAAGCTGCAGCTCAAGGCCTCATCGCTGGTATAAATGCTTCTCTTTATAACGATAATAAAGAAATGATTACCCTTTCTCGTATGTCATCTTATATCGGGACTCTAATTGATGATTTGGTTACTAAGGATATTGATGAGCCTTATAGAATGTTGACTTCTCGCTCGGAGTACAGACTTATTTTACGTCAAGATAATGCTGATATGCGTTTAACCGAACTTGGTCATAAGGTTGGGCTTATCAGTGATTTGAGATTTGAATTGTTTAATCAGAAAAAAAATGCGATAGAAAAAGAAATTGAACGTTTAAAAAATACAAAGCTTTCTCCTTCAGATGAGGTTCAAACGGTTTTAGAAAAATACGGTGAATCTTTAGATAGAGGTAAAAAACTGGCAGAACTTATTAAACGTCCGAATTTAAATTATAATATTTTGAAAGAATTACACAAAGAGACTAAAGACTTGCATTTGCCACAAGATGTTTGTGAACAAGCGGAAATAGAATTAAAATATGACGGATATTTAAAACGTCAACAGGAACAGATTGATATTTCTGATAAATTAGAAAAAATAAAAATTCCATCAGATATAGATTATAGGGCAATTGCGCAAATTTCTACGGAAACAAAAGATAAATTAGAAAAAATCAGACCGGTTACTTTGGCTCAAGCTGCAAGAATAGGTGGGGTAAAACCGGCGGATATATCTGTATTAATGGTTATTTTGGAAACAAGACGAGCACCCAAAATTAGCACACCTTCATAAAATCATCCATTTGTAGTGTCTGTTTTTTAAAAAATTAGGTTATAATCACCATGTACGTACATGGGATTTAGTATGCAGTCAATTACGGTTGAAGAATTAATTAATTATAAGATTTTGCCTTTCAATATTTACACAAAAGGCGATAAGCTTTTGTTTCCTGAGGGAGAAGTTCTTACGCCGGGGAAATTTTTGCAATTACGTCATATCGATGTGATTTACAGAAAACTTAACGAACAACCGCAAAAAAAAGAGCAATCAATTGAAAATAAAGCTATTTCAATTCCTGTTGTTGAGGAGCCTAAAGAGGAGTTGTTCATTAGTAATGTCAATAAAGTCAGCGTTGAAGATGATGTTCAAATAAATAAACAAGCAATTATTCCTGTGCAAGACCAAATTCAATTACAAAATTTTTATGAAAAAACAGTTGGTGATGTAACCAAAACTTCTCCTTCGGTGATTATTACAAATATGAAAGATATTCGTAATAAAATAATGCAAGACTACGATTCTATGTTTGATAAAGTTACGCATGCTTCGCAACTTAGATTGTTAGGCGGTTATGATAAATGTCATGCGATTAATGTTGCAATGCTTACTGCCGCTTTGTCAAGAAAACTTGGTTATAATGATGATTTTGTTTCTGATATTACATTGGCTGCGTTGTTGCATGATATTGGAAAAATTTGTTTGCCCAAATCATTGTTAAACAGGCAAAATATGACGAGTCAGGAACAAAAGCTTTATCAAGCGCATACAACCATCGGATATAATTTGATTAAAACAAAAATGAATGTAAAAGAAAAAATCGCTAAAGTCGCACTAGAGCACCATGAGCGTAATGACGGTACAGGCTTTCCATATGGCAAGTCAGGCGATTTTATCTCTAAAGAAAGTCAAATTATATCAGTTTGTAATTATTTTGATAATCTTACGTATAATAAAACACAATATAAAGTTTATAATGCGAAAGAAGCACTTAGAATTATGCTGGAAATGGGCTCTAAAAACTTTGCTATAGATGTTTTATACAGTTTTATTTATATGTATAACTATGATGATACTGAAACTTTTAATGAGATGACATTCGGAACATGAAAATTATAGTTGTTGGTGGTGGGTTAGCAGGCTCTGAGGCAGCTTTGCAGTTAGCAAAAAATGGTTTTCAAGTAGATTTGTATGAAATGCGTCCAAAAGTTTCAACTCAAGCGCATAAGACAGAAAAACTGGCGGAGTTTGTTTGTTCAAATTCATTAGGTTCTTTGGATATTACAAACGCAAGCGGGCTTTTGAAAAAAGAGCTAAGTATGTTGGGGTCATTTTTAATTGATATTGCAATAAAAAACAGTGTACCTGCAGGTAATGCATTAGCAATTGACAGAGAGGGGTTTTCTCAAGCTGTTACTGATTTAATAGAAAGTAATCCTAATATTAATATCATAAGAGAAGAATTAACTGAAATTCCTCAAGATGCTCCTTGTATTATTGCATCAGGTCCTTTGACATCTGAAAAATTATCTCAAAGTATTAAGAAGTTTACGGGTGAAGAGTATTTGCATTTTTTTGATGCAATAGCTCCTATTGTGGAAAAAGACAGCATTGATTTTAATAAAGCCTTTTATGCATCCAGATATGATAAAGGCGAAGCTTCTTATATCAATTGCCCAATGAATAAGGAAGAATATGAAAAATTTTATCAAATATTAACAACCGCTCCTCGGATAGAATGTAAAGATTTTGAAAAAGATGCGAAGTTTTTTGAAAGTTGTTTACCAATTGAAGTTTTAGCGTCTAGAGGAGTCGATACCCTTAGATTTGGACCAATGAAACCAGTCGGTCTAGTGGACAAGAGGACAGAAATAAAAAATTATGCCGTTGTGCAACTTAGGCAAGATGATGCAAAGGCAAATTTATATAATCTTGTCGGCTTTCAAACAAATCTTAAATGGGGGGCTCAAAAAGAACTTTTGCAATCTATCCCCGGGTTAGAAAATGTTAGTATTGTTCGTTATGGTGTTATGCATCAAAATACATTTATAAACAGTCC
>JAZTXF010000133.1:0-64035 GCA_045636305.1 Candidatus Gastranaerophilaceae bacterium
CGGGTCAAAATATCTAATATCTGTAACCGTATCACCCCAAAGCTCAACTCTGACAGGACACTTGGCCACACTATAAATATCAACAATATCCCCACGTATTGAAAATTCACCAACATCAACAACCATTGTTGAACGCTTATAACCCAATAAGGTAAGTGTTTCAGCCAATTTACGCAAATCAAGTTCATCATCAAGTTTTAATCTTAAAACATTTTTTTTAAAAAACTCTTTTTTAGCAAAACGCTCAGATAACGCCTTTACAGGGGCTATAACTATATCTTGGAACTCTAAATTGTTTATAATTTCAAGTTGTTCGGCATACTTGTATAAATTTAAAGGCACTCCTTCATACATTGAAACATCCTGATACGGAAAGATATTAGACTTTTTACCAAAAAGCTTTTTTAAATCATTTTGATATCTTAAAGCATTCTGCTCGGTTGCGGTAATAAATAAAACTTTTTTCTTTTTTGCTATAAAATTTAACAAAATCAAACGCAACAAAGAAGTTAAGCCACTAATACAAAAAGATTTTGATTTCGTAATCTTGCTTAAAATTTTTTCTATATTTATATTTTCAGTATTTAAAATTAAATTATCCATTAATTTTTTGTTATAAATTCAATTTCATTTCCATCAGGATCTTTCACAAAAGCAATCGTTTTGCCGACTTCTTCCATATAAAATGGTTCATAAAGCCAATCATAACCCATATCTTTTATTTTTTGTGCAACTTTATTCATATCATCCACTTCAAATGCGAAATGTCCAAAAGCATTACCCTGATTATAACCATTTTCGGGAGTTTCATCGTTGTACGTAAATTCAATTTCAGTGCCTGTTTTTTCATCCAAAAAATAATAAAGCACACAATCATCTAAGCGCACTGTCCGACTCGGTTTTAAGCCAATTAAATCTTTATAAAAAACCGTGGATTTTTCTATATTTTTTACCCTAATCATAGAATGTAAAAACTTCATTTAAAACTCCTTCAATATATTTACATAGATAGATTAACGCTAAAACGAGTTTTTTTCAATAACAAGATTTAGACAGAAAAACAGACATAAAGCAACTTTTCAATTAGTTATATATACGTTATAATTAAACTATGAAAACTTTAATCGACAAAGCTAAAAAAACACAATACCTCACACATAGTGAACTTTGTGAAATTTTATCAAACTCCAAACTTGATAATGATTTATTTTCCACCGCCGATTATATCAGACACTCCTTTGTCGGTGATGAAATATACCTAAGAGCCTTAATAGAATTTTCTAATATATGTAAAAATAACTGCTTATATTGTGGTTTAAGAAAAGAAAATTCTAATATAGAAAGATATACATTAACAAAAAATGAAATTTTAGCATCCGCCCAAAAAGCAATTTCTTATGGTTTCAAAACAATAGTTCTTCAATCAGGTGAAAGCTCAGCAGTCACCCCAGAGGAATTATGCTTAATCATAAAAGAACTAAAAAAACACGACGTCGCTATAACATTGAGTATCGGTGAAAAAACATTTGATGAATACAAAGAGTTAAAACTCGCCGGTGCTGATAGATTTTTGTTGAGAATTGAAACTACGGACAAAAATTTATATGAAAAAATGCACCCTAAAATGAGTTACGAAAATAGGGTAAAATGCTTGCTAAACCTGAAAAAACTAGGATATGAAGTAGGGACAGGCTGTCTTGTTGGATTACCTAATCAAACTATTGAGTCTTTAGCAAATGATATTTTATTTTTCAAAGAATTAAACGCTGATATGATAGGAATAGGACCATTAATTGTCCACGAAAACACACCACTTAAAACAGAGTCAAATGGTAATTTCAATTTGGCATTAAAAGTTATGGCATTAACCCGCTTGTTATTACCATATTCTAATATTCCAGCAACCACTGCAATGGAAACAATAAAAACTAATGGACAAATTTTAGCTTTACAATCAGGGGCAAATATAATTATGCCTAATTTTACAGAAAATCCATATCAAGACAAATATTGTATATATCCTAACAAAAATATAATTAACTATAACAAAGAATTTACTTGTAAATATGAACAACTTGGACGTACAATAAATATGTCAAAAGGAAATAGCAAAAATTGGCAACTTCGCAACAAGAAAGGCTCTATATGAAAATTGCAAATAATTTAACAGAACTAATAGGCAAAACACCTCTTGTAAAAATTAACAGTTGTAACACAGCAAAAATATTGGCAAAACTTGAAAGTTTCAATCCTGCAGGTTCCGCAAAAGACCGCATAGCCTTAAACATGATTGATTCAGCTGAAAAACAAGGTTTAATTTCACCTAAAACTACTACAATAATTGAACCGACAAGTGGCAACACAGGTATCGGTCTAGCTTTAGTTTGTGCGGTAAAAGGCTACAAATTAATTTTAACAATGCCGGAAACAATGAGTATTGAAAGACAAAAGCTGGTTAAAGCGTATGGGGCAGAAGTAATTTTAACCTCCGGTGAAAAAGGAATGCAAGGTGCAATAGAAAAGGCTAATGAACTAGCTAAAGAATTAAATGATACATATATCCCTCAACAGTTTTGTAATATTGAAAACCCTAAAATTCACGAAAAAACAACAGCCGAAGAAATATGGACTGACACAGACGGAACGGTTGATATAATTGTTGCCGGTGTCGGAACAGGCGGAACACTTTCAGGAATAGCAAAATCATTAAAGAAAAAAAATCCTGATATAAAAATCATTGCAGTAGAGCCTGCTAATAGTGCAGTTCTGTCCGGCAAACCTGCCGGTTTACATAAAATACAAGGCATTGGAGCCGGCTTTATTCCAAAAACCTGTGATAAATCATTATTCGATGAAATTATTTCAGTGTCAAATAATGCTGCCATAGAAACTGCAAGAAAAATCGGCAAAGAAGAAGGTCTTTTGGTTGGTTTTTCAGGAGGTGCGGCATTTCATGCAGCATTTAAAATTGCAGAAAAAACAGAATATGCAAACAAAACTATTGTGGTAATAATCCCGGATTCCGGTGAAAGATACCTTAGCACAGATTTGTTTAATTAAAAAAATTACTAATTAATTTTTCAATTTTTTCTGAAGAGTGCCCATTACCGTATGGATTTTTCCTAACATCAAATCGTGTTTGCGCTTTTGGGCAGGATAAAATAGCTGTACTTTCTTCTATAATCTTGTCATAATCAGCACCGACTAACAAAGATACTCCTGCTTCAACGCCTTCCGTACGCTCTGTTTCATATCTCATTACAAGTGTCGGACAGCCAAAAGAAGGTGCTTCTTCTTGAATTCCTCCGGAATCCGTTAATATTAGTTTTGCATTTTTCATTAAATACACCAACATTGGATAATCAAGCGGTGAAAGCAAATGAATGTTTTTTATATCAGATAATCTTGAATAAATTTTATCTTTAACATTTGGATTGGGATGTACAGGGATAACAAACGAATGGTCATCATATTTCTGTGCCAAAAATTCAATAGCTGAAATTATTCTGTCAATTCTTTCACCATGATTTTCTCTTCTGTGAGCGGTTATCAAAACCAATTTATCATCAATCGTAACTTGTTTTTCTTCATAAAATTTACGAGCATTTTCAATAACATCTTCTGACAAACAAAATAAAGCGTCTATTACGGTATTCCCGACAACGTGTATTTTTTGAGCGTCAATATTTTCTTTTAACAGAGCCGTTTTATTAACCTCTGTGGGTGCAAAATGCAAATCCGTAATTCTTGACGCCATTTGACGCATTGCTTCTTCCGGAAAGGGCTCAAACATATCATATGATCTCAAACCTGCTTCTACATGAAATACGGGAACTTTGTTATAAAAACTAACCATAGCTCCGGTCAAAACAGAAATTGTATCACCTTGAACAACTGTTGCATCAATTATATTTTGAGAAAAAACTGCCTGCAATTTAGTTAAAATTCTCGATTGAACATCAGCCAAACCTTGATTTTCTTTCATCACATCTAAATTAATATCCGCTTTTAATCCAAAATATGACAATGTTTGATTTGACAGCTCTTTTTGTTGTTCCGTATTACAAATAATGACATTATATTTTTGAGGATATTTCTTTAACTCCAATATAACAGGGGCTAATTTTATAACCTCCGGTCTGGTTCCAAAAACAAAAAGTATATTCTTAGTCATTTTTCACCTTATATAAAATATTTATCATCTTTTTTAATTCTTCTTATAATTGCAAATGATACACAATACAAAGCAATAAGACAAGCCATTTGCAACCAAGGATGAGTTGTTGTATATCTATCAAAAATATACCAACCTAAAAGCATTGGTATCAAACAAATAACAATTTGTAATAATCTCGTATACGGAATTCTCCATTCTAAATTCGGCAACACAATTACAATACTCAGCAAAAAATATAAAAAGTCTGCAAATAATGTTGCAATACCGACTCCGATTATTCCCAACTTTAAAATTAATAAATAATTTAATCCAACACCGACGACACCTGCAATAACTTTTATGATTGTATTAATGTAAGTTTTCTTTGCCAACATATATTGCATAGTTGTATATTCTGACAATCCTAAGAAAAAGCAGGCCATTGTCATATAAGGAATAAGAACATACGCCTCTTGAAACTTTGCATTAGCAAGCATTGTTATATCTTTAGCGTATAAAGAAGAAATTATTATTAAAGGAATTGAAATTAAAAAATAATATCCTGTAATTTTAGATAAAATCGGACGAATATCCTTTTTATCCTCATACAAATTAATTATACGAGGAAACGCCGCAATCGTAATCATAGCAAACAATGTCATTAATATAGGAAATGTTAAACTATATCCGACACCGACAATTCCTGCCTCTTCAAATCCCTTTAAATGTTGCAAAATCAGTTTATTACTTTGAGTAATAAGCCACAAACTTATTGAAGCTATTGCTATAGGTATCCCATATTTTGTTATAGAAATTAATGTGGAAACTGAAATCGGTTCAATTTTAAAATATTTTAAAATATTACTCTGATAAATCAATACGATATCAATAAATGATATTGAAATAGCCATCCCCCATAGAATTGAAGCCCCTCCTAGTTGCAAATACTTTATAATTAAAACAGATATACAAATTGTCAATATCTGATTGATTATCGTTGAAATAGTAAAAGCACTGGGCTTGATTTGGGCCCTCAAAACTTGAAACAATAATGCCCTTATTGCAACTGGAATTGTCAAAAAAACAATTCCCATAAACAAAGCAGGTGGAATTTTAAAAAATTCATATAAATTATGTCTAAATAAAAATGCAAGAATAAACAATAACGTAATGTTTGCTGATAAAATCATAACCAATGTTGAAAGATATTTTGAAATTTTATCTTGCAATTCGTGCTCTCTAAAGAACCTTAAACCACTTAGCCCTACCCAATCTGAAAACAAAATACAGAAAAAAGACAGAACCGCACAAGATACGGTATAAACGCCAAATTCCTCTCTTGATAATAAGTTTGTATAAATCGGAATCAAAATAGTATTGCCAAGCAACCCAAAAATCTTTGATGGTGCATATTTTGCTATATCCTTGAAAATTTCTTTCATTGGCAAAGCAACTTCATTTATATATTTATTAATATTTTCACTCATAAACTATATTCTCAACAAATTACCTCTGTATAATAACATACAATTAAGTTTTTTGACAGAAAAATTTCATATTGCATTATACAAGTTAGTGGTATAATAATTTTATGGGTTTGTAGCTCAGATGGTAGAGCAGTTGACTCTTAATCAATTGGTCCTGGGTTCGAGTCCCAGCAAGCCCACCATTAATAAGACACTTAAAGTAGGTGTCTTTTTTCATGCTTTAAGCCTGGCTGCAAAGCGGTGTCGATATTAAAAGAAGAAATTAACTTGAAAAAAGATTTTTATTAAAAAATCTCTTTGAGCTTTTTCTTTTTTTTATTGTTACTTTTCTCTTTTTGATACTGCATAACTCAACGCCCTGCAGACAGCCTCGCAACGTTTCTCCTCAGCTCAACGACTCGCTTTGTCAAGAGAAAAACAACCAAAAGAGAAAAACACCGCTTGCCTTCGGTCCTAGTTCAGGGGTTGCGCCCCTGAATCTCAGCTATTTGTTTGTCATTCAGAGCGAAGTGATGACTCCCCTAAAAAAGAGGGGCTTGAATTTTATTCAAACATCGTTCATAATGAGAAATGTAAGTAGAAGTTTGGAGGTGTTTATGAATTTTGACAGCTATATTATTAGTGAAACTAAAACTTCTCTTTCTATGCCTTTAGTTTGCCCCCCCCCCCCGAAAACTAAAGCGTAGCAAGGGTTTTAAGCGTTTTGCTTTCACTCTTGCGGAAACTCTTATTACTTTAACCATTATTGGGGTTATTGCTGCTTTAACTATTCCTAATTTAATACAAAAATATCAAGACCAAGCAACAGTAACTAAAGTCAAACAAGCTTATTCACTGATGGACAATGCTATAAAAATGGCTATTAATGAAAACGGACCAATAGACACATGGAATTGGCCTAATATAAACTCTGAATTTAATTCAGCGAATGCCGAATATCTAGGTAGTATTTTAAAAAATCACTTAAAAATAAAATATTACTGCTCAAATAATAATAGCAAATGTTTTAACGATGTAACAACAATGTGGTGGAAAACACTAAAAAATGGGCTTGCCGACGGAAATGGCACGGTTAATAGCAATGCGGGAAAAACTATTTTACAAAATGGAATGAGATACTACGTTTCATCTTCAAGTCCTAGTGGAAAGTATAATAATACAATTGGTTCCATTACCATAGACATTAACGGGAAAAAAGCGCCTAATAGACTTGGATATGACGTTTTCAGCTTTGTTATATCTCCAAATGGACTAGATTTAAAAAAAAAGGGAGGCGGGATGTATGTATATTACAACCCACAAAATTGTAATATTAAAGGAACCACTAATGCTCACTTGGATGGCATATCATGCGGCTATTGGATTCTGCTCAAAGGTAATCTAGACTATAAATATCGTGACGTAAGTTCTGAATATCCATAATAAAAAATGAAAAGACCTCAGAAATTCGAGGTCTTTTCATATGATTTTAACTATGATTAGAAGTTCAAACCAGCTTCTCTAGCTGCATCTGCCAATGCTGCAACACGTCCGTGGTAAACAAATCCACCTCTGTCAAATACAACATCTTTTACACCGGCTTTTACAGCTTTTTTAGCTACTGTTTCACCAACGATTTTAGCTGCATCAATGTTTCCGCCATGAGCTAATTTTTCTTTCAAATCTTTATCGTTTGAAGAAGCTGAAACAATTGTTACACCTTTAACATCATCAATAATTTGAGCATAAATGTGTTTTGTACTTCTGTAAACTGCCAATCTAGGACATTCAGTTGTACCAGCTAATTTAACTCTGATTCTTTGGTGTCTTTTTCTTGTTTGAGCTTTTTTGTTTAATTGTTTAATCATTTTTCTTTCCTTTCACCCAATCTTATCCGCAACTTACGGTAAAACTATACGGGCTTAACTATAATTTACTAATTATTTTGGTAAGTTTTTACATATACTTTCATAATATGCCAATTCTATTTCTTACCAGCTTTACCAGCTTTTCTTCTGATAAACTCACCTGCATATTTAACACCTTTTCCTTTGTAAACTTCAGGTGGACGTTTACTTCTGATTTCAGCTGCTACATCACCAAGTAATTGTTTATTAGCACCTGAAACTTTGATTTTTGTGTTAGCTTCTACTTCGATTTTAATACCTGCAGGAGCAACTACTACTACTGGGTGAGAATAACCTAATGTAAGGTTCAAGTCATTACCTTGCATAGCTGCACGATAACCTACACCATTAATCTCAAGTCTTTTTTCAAAGCCTGTTTTCACACCGTTAACAAGATTGCTAACTAAAGTTCTTGAAAGACCATGAAGAGATCTAACTTTTCTGTCGTCACTTGATCTTGTGATAACGATTGAATTTTCTTCCTGTGCAATATTCATTTCTGGACGCAATTCCAAAGTTTCAGTTCCCAAAGGTCCTACTGCTGTAATCTTTTGACCTTCGATTGTAACCTTTACGCCGTCTGGAATAGCTACAGGTAATTTACCTATACGTGACATTTTTTTATCTCCAATTTAATTGTTATCTTTTACTAATTATTTGCGGTTAAAAACTACCATACGTAGCAAAGAACTTCGCCGCCAATATTTTCTTTTCTTGCTTTTCTGTCTGTTAACAAACCTTTGCTTGTTGATACAATCGCAATACCCAAACCACCCAATACTTTAGGCAAGTTTTTAGATTTGCAATATGTTCTTAAACCAGGTTTTGAAACTCTCTTTAAGTTTGTAATAACCGGTTTGTTTTCTGCATCGTATTTTAAAACGATGTTCAATACTTTGAAGTTTCCAGCTTCTTTTACTTCATAATCAGTAATCATTCCTTCAGATTTAAGAAGCTTAGCCAATTCAACTTTTAATTTTGAAGATGGCATAGATACTTCAGGGTGAGAAACTGTGTTTGCGTTTCTGATTCTTGTTAGCATATCTGCTATTGGATCTGTGTTCATTTTCTTTTCCTTTTCTTTTGTCAACAAAGTTTTAAAAGAGTTCGTTAGCCTTTCGTTACGCTTGTTTTAATATCAACCGCTCCGAACTTACGTTCTTTTAAAACCTGATGAGCTAACTACTTACGTGAATTTTCATGCAGTATAGTTAGATGTTTATTAAAATCAATAAAAATCTTACCAACTAGCTTTTGTTACACCTGGGAGCAAGCCTCTGTGAGCCATTTCTCTCAAGTGGATTCTGCACAAGCCGAAATCTCTATTATAGCCATGTGGACGGCCACAAATAGAACAACGGTTGTGGAGTCTTACTTTAGGGTATTTACCTTTTAAAGCAAGCTCAAGTCTTCTTTGTTCTTTGTTTATCATCGCTTTTTTAGCCACGATTTATCTCCTTTTTGTTTGTTTTCATTTTAGCATAAACAATTTTTATTGTTTAATTATTTTTTAAATGGAACACCGAGTTCAGCAAGAAGAGCTTTTCCTTCTTCATCAGTGTTAGCTGTTGTAATGATTGAAATATTCATACCTTGTACTACATCAACTTCATCATAAGAAATTTCTGGGAACAATGCTTGTTCTTTCAATCCTAATGTGTAGTTACCGCGTCCATCGAATGATTTTCCTGAAACACCTCTAAAGTCACGGATTCTAGGAAGAACCACGCAATTTAGTTTTTGCAAGAAATCATACATTCTTTCGCCACGAAGTGTAACCATAGCACCTACCGGCATACCTTCTCTTAATTTAAATGTTGCTATTGATTTTTTAGCTCTTGTAATAACGCATTTTTGACCAGCAATTTTTGAAAGCTGTTTAACGATAACTTCAGCCAACTTTGAGTTGTGTGTGCATTCACCGGCACCCATATTAATAACAATTTTGTTCAATCTTGGGACTTGGTGTACATTTTTGTAACCAAATTTATCGATTAACGCTTTCTTAACTTCTGTTTCGTATCTTTCTTTTAGATTTTTTGTAGTTGTCATTTGTTTTTTCCTTTTCTTAAGTAGAATTCGAGTTCAAACCTTTAATAAAGGCTTAACTCGCCCATACATTAATTATACATCGAGTTGCTCGCCACATTTTTTGCAAACACGAACTTTCTTTTCGTTAACAACTTCGTGTTTAACTCTTGTAGCTTTTTCGCAAGAAGGGCAGTAAAGCATAACTTTTGAACAGTTCATAGGAGCTTCAAACTTTGTTAAACCACCTTGAATTCCTGCCATTGGGTTAGCTTTAACAGCTTTAGTTACCATATTTACACCTTCAACAACTACTTTTGCTTCTGATGTAAGAACTTTACTTACGCTGCCGATTTTGCCTTTGTCTTTACCTGAAATTACAATAACTCTGTCACCTTTTTTAACGTGAAGTTTATTATTGATTTGAGATTTTTCTTTTCTTTTCATCATTGTCATATTCTCCTAAATTACCTCGGGAGCCAATGAGATAATCTTCATAAAGTTTTTATCTCTCAACTCACGGGCAACCGGTCCGAACACACGTGTTCCACGTGGGTTGCCGTCTTTGTTTATAATTACTGCCGCGTTTTCATCAAATCTGATTACAGAACCGTCTGCACGTTTGATATCAGCTTTAGTTCTTACAACTACAGCTTTTACAACTTCAGATTTTTTAACAGGCATATTAGGTGTAGCTGACTTAACCGTAGCTACAATAACATCACCAACACCGGCAAAAGATCTGTTTGAACCACCCATAACTCGGATGCACAAAAGCTCTTTAGCACCTGTGTTGTCTGCTACTACTAATCTAGACTCTTGTTGTATCATTTTCCTTTTTCCTTTTCTCGTCCGTTTTCAGGACATTGTGTCTTCAATAGTGGACAGGATAACTTCCCGCTAACTCTGTCATATTGCCTTTTTGCTTATCGTTCAAACAACGACGCTGTTTGATTAAAAACAAAACAAAAATTATTTTGCTTTTTCTACGATAGACTCAACCACCCAACGTTTGTCGCCGGAAATTGGTTTTGATTCGATAATTCTAACTACGTCACCTTCTTGGCACTCATTTTGAGCATCATGAGCTTTGTAGTTTTTTGTTGTTTCTATGATTTTTTTATATTTTGGGTGTGGTGCAAATTCTGAAACTTTCACAACTGCTGTTTTGTCCATTTTAGAACTTACCACTATTCCTTGTTTTTCTTTTTTAGGCATTTTATAACCCCTTAATTGCTTTTTTCTGTAATTACTGTTTTAATTTGTGCAATAGATTTTTTAACTTCGCCAATCTTTGCAGGATTTTCAAGCTTGTGCATTGATTTTTGCAATCTAAGATTAAACAATTCCTGCTTAAGTTCTACTACTTTATTGCCGAGTTCTTCTACTGACATTTCTCTGATTTCTTGTATCTTCATAATGTCACCTATTTCTCAACGATTCTAACTTTTACAGGAAGTTTTTGAGCGGCAAGTTCCAAAGCTCTAACTGCTGTGTCACGTTCCGGATATTCTAATTCGAACATCATTCTTCCCGGTTTAATTACTGCTACCCAATATTCTGGGTTTCCTTTACCTTTACCCATACGAACCTCTGCAGGTTTTTTAGTAATAGGTTTATCTGGGAAAATTTTAATCCAAACATTACCGCCTCTTTTGATTTCACGTGTCATTGCACGTCTAGCGGCCTCGATTTGACGACTTGTTATCCAAGCAGGTTCTGTTGCTTGAATACCAAAGCTTCCAAACTCAAGAGTTGTTCCGCGAGTTTCAGAGCCTGTCATTCTCCCTTTCATTTTTTTACGATATTTTGTCTTTTTGGGCATTAACATGATTGTTTTTCGCTCCTAATTATTCTTCTACTTTATCTGTTCTCGGTCTTCTTTTGCCGCGTCTTCCAATTGCTTTATCTTCAACGCCGCCGCCGATTTTTTTGCTTTTGATGTTTCTGTCAGCCATTTCGCCAGGCATTAAGTTTCCTTTGAATACCCAAACTTTTACGCCGATCTTACCCATCATTGTATCTGCTTCTGTGAAACCGTAATCAACATCAGCTCTTAATGTTTGAAGAGGAATTCTACCTTCTTTGGCCCATTCAGAACGAGCGATTTCGGCACCACCCAAACGTCCTGATACCATAACTTTGATACCTTGAACGCCTGAACGCATTGTTCTTTGCATAGCTTGTTTCATAGCTCTTCTAAACGCTACACGTTTTTCAAGCTGTTGAGCGATGTTTTCTGCTACTAATTGAGCTTCTGCATCTATTCTAGCTACTTCTACAACATCAATAGTAACTTGCTTGTTGATAAGTTTTTGAACTTCAGCTCTCAATTCTTCAATTCCTTGACCGCCACGTCCAACTACTATACCAGGTTTTGCTGTTACAACTGTTACAGTTACGTTTTGAGCTTTTCTTGCAATAAGAATTCTTGCAACGCCTGCTGCATATAGTTTTTTCTTGATGAATTTTCTTAATTTAGCATCTTCTGCTACGAATTCGGGATAATCCTTCTTAGCAAACCATGTGCTTTCCCAAGGTTGAATTATACCTACTCTGAATCCTTTTGGGTGAGTCTTTTGTCCCACTTTATATTCTCCTATTTAGTCTTACTTGCTACTACGACTGTTAGGTGAGATGTACGTTTCAAACGAGAGTACATTCTACCTTGAGCTCTTGGTCTTGCTCTTTTTAATGTAATACTTTCATCAGCAAAAATTTCTGATACTTTCAAACTAGCTGCACTCGCACCAAATTTTTCAGATGCATTTGCTACAGCTGCTGTCAAGTTTTTCTCAACAATTCTTGCAGCGAAGTATGGCATAAAGCGCAAAATTCTTACAGCTTCGTCAACTGATTTACCACGCACTTCATTAATCACACGTCTTAACTTACGTGCCGGCATTTTTATATTTGTTTGTTTAGCCTTTGCTTCTTGCATTGTCCTTTTCCTTATTTTTTGAGGTTTAGCCTCTTTGTAATCTCTTACTTACGTTTTGCAGTTTTGTCCTGACCTGCGTGTCCTCTGAACATTCTTGTAGGTGCAAATTCACCAAGCTTATGTCCAACCATTTGTTCTGTTACATATACAGGTACATGAGTCTTTCCATTGTGAACAGCTATTGTATGTCCCAACATATCCGGAACTATCATAGATGCTCTTGACCATGTTTTTACGACTTTTTTCTCTCCTGCCGCATTCATTTTTTCAATTTTGCTTTGGAGTGACTCTAGTACGTATGGACCTTTTTTTAATGAACGAGCCATTAATTTTATCTCCTTTTAGTTGTTTTGTCTTTATCTTTGCGTTTTTTGGATTGTTTGGGTTACGAACAACCCTTATTTACGCCTTATTTTTTTCTTCTTCTAACGATTAATTTGTTAGATTGTTTATTATTCTTACGAGTTTTGAAACCAAGTGCCGGTTTACCCCATGGTGTTTTTGGATGTCCGCCGGGACCTGTTTTACCTTCACCACCACCGTGAGGGTGATCGCAAGGGTTCATAGTAACACCTCTTACTGTTGGTTTGATACCAAGGTATCTTTTTCTTCCGGCTTTACCGATTTTCATGTTCTTGAATTCAGCATTGCCCAAAATACCAATAGTTGCTAGGCATTCTTTTCTTACCATTCTCATTTCTGAGCTTGGAAGCTTAATTGTAACATAGTTGCCTTCTTTAGCCATCAATTGAGCTGCACCACCTGCAGTTCTAACAATCTGACCACCTTTACCAGGAGTCATTTCAATATTGTGAACCATAGTACCAAGTGGAATAAGGTCTAATGGCATAGTATTACCGGTTTTAATTTCAACATCTTGACCAGAAACAATAACATCACCAACATTTAAACCTTGAGGTGTTAAAATATATCTTTTTTCACCATCAGCATAAACAACAAGTGAAATTCTTACGTTTCTGTTTGGATCGTATTCTACAGTTTTTACTGTAGCCGGTACACCGAATTTATTGCGTTTGAAGTCTATTACACGGTAAGCTCTTTTAGCTCCGCCCCCTCTGTGACGGCATGTAATTCTTCCTTTATTGTTGCGTCCTCCGTTTCTTTTAAGAGGTCTTAAAAGTGATTTTTCTGGCTTATCAGTTGTGATGTCAGCAAAATCGCTTTTTGACATACCTCTTTGACCTGGAGAAGTTGGATTTATAGTACGGATACCCATTTTTATGCTCCTATCAATTCTTCAATTGGTTCGCCCTCAATCGTTACAATTGCTTTTTTGCTTGATTGAGTTCTGCCTACACTGTAGCCGATTCTCTTTGCGTGAGATGGCATATAAACCGTTCTAACTTTTGTAACTTTTCTGCCTGCAAATGCTGCTTCAACCGCTTGCGCAATTTCAATTTTTGTAGCATCTTTAGCAACTTCAAAAGTATATTGGTTTAAAGTTGTCGCACCCATAGACTTCTCTGTAATAAGAGGTCTTTTAAGGATGTCGAATAATTTTTCCTTGTTAGTTTTTGTTCTACTCATTATTTTAACAACCTTTCAGTTATTTCATTTATTGCAGCTTCTGTGATTACCACATTTGTAGCTTCTAATAAATCTTTTACGTTCAAGTTTGAAGGTAAAATGATTTTTACGCTTGGAATATTTCTTGCAGCCAATTCCAAATTTTGATTTTCAGCTGCTTTCGTATTCGCAATAATAAGGATTTTTCCTTCAACTTTTAATGATTTTAACGCTTCAACCATTAATTTTGTTTTTGGTTCTTTAATTTCTGAGAAATCTTTAACCACAACAGTTTGGTCGAATCTAGCAGATAGAGCTGAGCGCAATGCTAGTCTTCTTGCTTTTTGAGGCATTGAGAAGCTATAATCTCTTGGTTTTGGTCCGAAGATAACGCCACCACCTGCAAATAAAGGTGATCTCAATGAACCTGCTCTTGCGCGGCCTGTTCCTTTTTGTTTCCAAGGTTTTTTACCGCCACCAGAAACCTCTGCTCTTGTTTTAGCACAAGCAGAACCTTGTCTGGCATTGTTCAATTGTCTTCTTAAAGCCAAGTGCATAACATGAAGGTTTGGTTCAACGCCAAAAACGTTTTCGTCAAGGGCGATTTGACCTAAACTCTTTCCGTTTGTACTTAGTAATGATATTTCTTTTGACATTTTCTGTTTCCTCAATAATTCTTACTAAGAGTTCCATTTAACTCTTGACGGTTTTACTGTTACCATTCTGCCTTCGCAACCTGGAACTGCACCTTTTACTAACAACAAGTTGTTTTCTTTATCAACTTTAACAACTGTAAGTTTAGTAATAGTGACTTTTTCATTACCCATGTTACCAGCCATACGTTTGCCTTTGATAACACGTCCTGGAGTTGTACCAGCACCGATAGAACCTGGTTCTCTATGGTTTTTAGAACCGTGAGCCATTGGTCCACGACCAAAGTTCCATCTTTTTACTGTGCCTTGGAAGCCTTTACCGATTGATTTTCCTGTCACATCAACTTTTGCAATGTTTTCAAGAACTGACAAATCGATTGACTGCCCTACTTGATAATCTGCAGCGTTGTCAAGTCTGAATTCTTGCAACAATCTGAAATTATCCAATTTGTTTTTTTGGAGGTGTCCAATTTGTGCTTTTGTAAGGTGTTTTTCTTTTGCAGCACCAACACCCACCTGAATCGCATTGTATCCGTCAGTCTCAACAGTTTTAACTTGTGTTACTGTCAATGGGTCTACTTTAATAACGGTTACAGGGATAGCGAGTCCTTGTTCGTCAAAAACTTGTGTCATACCAAGTTTTTTTCCGATTACACCTAATCTAGAATCTCTTTTGGTCACTTTTCTACCTTTCTTCTTGTGAGCGCTACGTCCGCCTCGTCTTCTGTTTCCATCTGACTTAGCTCTTATCTCTCGGGGTACCTTTGCTGCCTGAGCTACAATTTCATTAAACTGCAGCCCTAAACCTTATTGCAGCCCCCTCGTAGATCACATTAATATTCAATTTTCATGGTATATTAATGTTTTTCCGAAATACTTCGGAAGGGTTGATTATAACTTAACTTCAATGTCAACGCCTGCCGGCAAATCCATTCTGCTAAGTTCTTCTGTTGTTTGTTGTGTCGGATCATAAATATCGATGATTCTTTTGTGAATTCTCATCTCAAAATGTTCTCTCGACTTTTTGTCAACGTGTGGTGAGCGAAGTACGCAATATACACGTCTTTTTGTTGGCAAAGGAATAGGACCAGCTACTTTTGCATCAGTTCTTTTTGCAGTTTCTACAATCTTTTCAGCTGATACATCGATAAGCTTATGATCATATGCCTTTAAGCAAACTCTGATTCTTTGTCTTGTTGTACTCATTTAGTTTTACCTTTTTGCTTTTCTTTATAGTCTTAACTGCGGGCAATAGAGAGTTTTAACCTTTTTCTTTTAAACCGTCCCTTTTTTGACTTCTTAAGCCAAAGCCCAGCCAGTGTGTATTTTAATTTATAACAAACAAAACTATACGTCAATTGGTATTTACAAAAATTTATTAAATTTGTAATAATTTCTTAATATTTTTTCAAAAAATAATAAATTATATTAAAACACTCTAAGCAATACACAAGGAGAATATATTTCATCCTTTAATTATAAAAATACACTCCTTCAAAAGAAAACTCTGCGGGACCTGTCATAAATATATCCTTATTTGGGTTTTCTTTAGTGCCACTCCAGTCAATATTTAAGGCACCGCCAGGCAGATTAACCTTCACGCTACTATCTAAATAGCCATTCATAATTCCTGCGGCAACTGATGCACAAGCGCCTGTTCCGCAAGCTAAAGTTATCCCACAACCACGCTCCCAAACTGCTAAATCTATTTCTTTTCTTGATTTTATTTTAATAAACTCTACATTTGTTTTTTCCGGAAAAAGCTCATGCGTTTCAATATCCGTACCATAGTCTTTTGCCAAAGTTGAAATTTCATCTTGTGTAAAAATCACACAATGAGGATTTCCCATGCTTATCGCGTTCAAATTAAATTTTTTAGACCAAACTTCTATTTCATAATTTAAATTATATTCACCTTTAAAAGGAATTTTTTCAGGAGCTTGAATTGGGGTTCCCATATTAACTGTAACCGTACCATCTTCATTGATTTTTGGAGTAATTATTCCTGCCGCAGTTTCTACCGAAAACTCATGCTTATCAATATAACCCTTGTTTAAAACGTATTTTGCAAAACAACGAATACCATTTCCGCACATCTGAGCTTGCGTCCCGTCAGAATTATAAAAAATCCAACCCAAATCAGCGACATTAGAGTTAGGCACCACAACCATCAAGCCGTCAGCACCTACACCAAAATTACGGTTACACATTTTTTTTGCTAACTTATCCAAGGGGATATTTATTTCTTGAAATTCTTCCCAGTCGATAACCACAAAGTCATTACCAAGACCTTGCATTTTTGTAAAAAATATTTTTTTCATAAATATATCCCCGACAAACTTATTTTTGCAAATTATGCAATTTCTTCTTCTGAATCCACATCTTTAACTACGTCTTTTTTTTGCGGAAGCTTTATTAATTCAGCCATATTTTCCTGTTTTTTAACCATCTCTGCCGTAACCGCAAAGGTTTTAATTTCAGGCTTACTTGGAACTTCATACATAATATCAAGCATAGTTTCTTCTACGATTGAACGCAATGCACGAGCACCTGTTTTACGCTTAATAGCTTCTTTTGCTATGTAATCAATTGCATCTTCATCAAAAGTTAAATCAACACCATCCATTTTAAGCAAACATTGATATTGTTTAATAATAGCGTTCTTTGGTTCAGTCAAAATCATTTTTAAAGTCGATTCATCCAGAGCATCAAGAACTGCGTAAACAGGAATACGACCGATAAATTCAGGAATCAAACCAAATTTAAGTAAATCTTCAGGTTGAAGTTTTTTAAGCATTTTAGCAGCCGCCAATTCTTTTTCCGCTACTGTTGCCGGTTTTTTTGCGCCAAAACCTATTGAAGAGCCATCATCAGCTCTACGTTCCACAATTTTATCAAGTCCAACAAAAGCCCCGCCAACTATAAACAAAATATTTTTTGTATCTATTTGGATAAACTCTTGATGAGGATGCTTCCTTCCACCTTGCGGAGGAACATTAGCAACAGTCCCCTCAATCATTTTCAATAAAGCTTGTTGCACACCTTCACCGGACACATCACGAGTAATAGATGTATTTTCAGACTTTCTTGCAATCTTATCTATCTCATCTACATAAATAATGCCTCGCTCTGCTTTTTGTGCATCAAAATCAGCGCTTTGATATAATCTCAATAAGATATTTTCTACATCATCTCCAACATATCCTGCTTCAGTCAATGTGGTTGCATCTGCTACAGCAAAAGGCACATCCAACATTTTCGCCAAAGTTTGAGCTAACAAAGTTTTTCCGGAACCGGTTGGTCCAACCAACAAAATATTACTTTTTTGAATTTCGATTCCTGTAGAATCAGCATCCTCTGACTTATTGTGAGCAATACGCTTATAATGGTTATAAACAGCAACTGACAAAACCCTTTTTGCATCATCTTGACCAACAATATGCTCATCAAGATATGCTTTAATTTCTTGCGGCTTTGGAATATCTTTAAAAGGCTCAGCCTCTTTTTTCTCTTCGACTTTATCTTTATTCTCAAAAAACTCTTCATCAAGAATTTCATTACACAACTCAACACACTCATCACAGATATAAACCTCAGGTCCTGCAATAAGTTTTTTTACTTGATCTTGTGTTTTACCGCAAAATGAACATTTTAAACGGCTTTCGTCAACATTTGCCATATTTTCTCCTGATTATTTTGTTCCTTGAGTAACTACTTTGTCAATCATACCATAAGCCAACGCTTCTTCAGGTGTCATGATATAATCTCTGTCAGTATCTTTCTCGATTTTCTTAAGTGATTGACCGGTATTTTTAGCCAAAATTTCATTTAATGTTTTCTTAATTCTGATAATTTCAGCAGCCTGAATTTCGATATCTGTAGCTTGACCTTGAGCGCCACCCAAAGGTTGGTGAATTAAAACTCTGGAATGAGGCAACGCCAATCTTTTTCCCGGAGTACCTGCTGCCAACAAGAATGCACCCATTGAAGCAGCTTGACCAAGACAAATTGTTGATACGTCAGCTCTGATATGCTGCATTGTGTCATAAATTGCCAAACCGGCAGTAACAGAACCACCAGGACTGTTAATATACAACATAATATCTTTTTCGGGATTTTCACTATCAAGCAATAATAATTGCGCTACGATAAGATTTGCCACCATGTCGTCAACCGGTGTGCCCAAAAAGATAATTCTTTCTCTAAGTAATCTTGAAAAAATGTCAAAAGAGCGTTCGCCTCTTGATGATTGTTCAACTACTACAGGTACAAAACTCATATTGTGTCCTTTCTATCAATATTTTAACTTATTATTTTTTATATTCTACTTTGTTGTTGTCTAAGATAAATCTGCTAACTTTTTCACTAACAATTTGTTGAGTTAATGACTGTATTAGATTAACATTTTTATACATTTCTTTCAACATAGTAGCTTTATCTACGCCATACATTTGTGCAAGTTCAGAAAGTTTTCTTTCCAAATCAGCAGCGTTTACTTCAATTTTTTCTTCTTTTGCTATTTTAGAAATAATTAATGAATTTTTAATTCTGGAAACAGCCTCTTTAGCCATTTCTGCCTTAACTTTATCTTCACCTTCTTTTGCAATTGTAGCTTCAAAATCTTGTCCACGCTGTTGCGCTCTCATTTTCATGTCAGCCAAAATAGCATCAGCTTCACGCTCTATCATTTCATCATGAATTTCCGTTTCAGAAGTTTCAACAATTTTTCCAAATATAGCTTCATATGCACGCTTTTCATTTTCAGCTTTTGCAGTACCATCAAGATATTTTTGAATATCTTCTTTTAACTCATCAAGTGATTTAAAATGACCGACTTTTTTAGCCAATTCATCATTGATTTCAGGTGTTTTTCTTTCTTTTATTTCATTAATTGTAATTTTAAATTCGGCATCTGCGCCCTTAAGCTTTTCATCATGGTACTCTTCAGGAAACTTAACTTTAATAGTAAATTCTTTTCCCGTTTCTTTACCGACCAATTGTTCTGCAAAGCCCGGAATAAAGTTTGAATGAGCCAAATCCAACATATAATTTTTAGCAGCTCCGCCTTTTATCAATTCACCATTAGCAGAACCTTCAAAATCTATCATAACCAAATCATCTTTAGTTGTTGTTGTTCTGTCTTCAACTTTTACAAGTTCCGCATATTTTTCGGCAACTCTTTCAAGTTCTTTTTGCAATGCATTTTCTTCGTTTTTATATTCTTCTACATCGACGGTTAACCCTTTGTATGCAGGGATTTTCACTTCAGGACGAAGTTCAAATTTAGCAACAACTTTACAAGGTTTTCCTGCTTCAAATTCATAAGAAGTAAGAGTTGGCTCAGCAACTAATTCAAAATCATTTTCTTTAATTACTTCACTAAAAGTTTTTGGCAAAATTGTTTCTAACGCTTCTCTGCGAATAGAATCCACACCAACATATTTTTCAATGATATTTTTAGGAGCTTTACCTTTTCTAAAACCTGCAATATTAACGTTTTGAGATATTCTTTTGCAAGCTTTTTCATACTCTTTTAAAGCAACTTTTTCTTCAATTTCAATATTAACTTCCACTATGTTAGTACTGATTTTTTTTACTTCTGTTTTCATATTACAATTCCTTTTTTAATACTTCTGCTTAGAATCATTATATTACAAATATAAAATATGTCCATTAATTACGAATTAATGGTACATTTGGAGGAAACAAAACAAAAATTTTAATATAGTTTTTTAGTCAAAATAGTATTTGAACCTTGTTCACTTACGTACAAGACTGAATCTTTAACATAAACAGAATAAGGCTTATCAGAATATTCAACAAACACTGTTGTGTTACCGTATTTATCTATTTTTAAAATATTATTATTTTTATAATTAGCAACATACATATTTCCATTTTTGTCACTTGCCAATCCTATTGGGCCATTAATCATCTTATTTTTCACATACAATTGATGGATACCGTTTGGCATCAACTTAAAAATTGCATTATCACTATAACTTGCAACATACACAAAACCGTTCAAATCGACAGAAATACCTGTAGGAGCATTAATTCCTTTTATTTTTTGAAAGACAGGAACAGTTTTTGCGGCTATATCTTTGCCGCTATACTTAATTTTTGCACTATTTTCCAACCCGATTCTATCAGCCAATTGTCTTGCCTTATTATACTCCTGCGAGGTTGGAGCTATTTCATCCAATAATTCTGATGACTTTTTCAAATCACCTTTTTTATAATATACCTGAGCTAATTTATACAAAAAAGCAGAATCCTCCGGTTTTTTTTCTAAAACAGTTTCCATAACCATAATCGCAGCAGTATACTCTCCAAGATAATCATAAACAACCGCTAAATTATAATAAGCATCATAAAAATCATCTTGTATTGCTGTCGCTGACTTAAAATATTCTATTGCTGCAGAATAAGCACCAACTCTATATTTTTCTATTCCCAAATTGTACAAACGCACAGCATCCAAATTATAATTATTCGCCAAGGCATTTACCTTGACGAATATTAACAAAAATAAAATACTAAAAAATCTTTTCATAATCCTTTAAATATTTGCTATTTTTTTATGATAATCAGTAGCTTGCTCAAAGTTATACGCAACCTGCATCATAACATCTTCTTTAAGCGCTGGCGCAAGAATTTCTAAACCTATCGGCATTCCATCTTCATCAAATCCGCAAGGAATACTCATGCCCGGAATACCGCCAAGATTCGCCGTAATTGTACCAATATCAGTCAAGTACATTGAAAGAGGATCTGAAACTTTTGAACCTATTTCAAATGCCGTATACGGACAAGTAGGACAAATCACAACATCAGCTTGCGCAAATACTTTATCAAAATCATTTTTAATCAAGCGACGAACTTGTTGTGCTTTTTTATAATACGCATCATAATAACCTGAACTTAATGCATAAGTACCAAGCATTATACGACGTTTAACCTCATCACCAAAGCCTTCTGCTCTGGTTTTACAATACATATCAATCAAAGTTTTAGCTTCTTTTGTTCTATGCCCGTACTTTACCCCGTCAAAACGAGCCAAATTAGAACTTGCTTCAGCTGTTGCAATAATGTAATACACACCTATTGAATACTTCAAAAGCGGCAAAGAAACTTCAACAATTTCTGCACCTAAATCCTTGTATTTTTGAATAGCACTTTCTATTGCTAGCTTAACGGCAGGAGAAACCCCCTCAGACAAAAGCTCTGTGATAACACCTACTTTTAACCCTTTGATATCCTTTTTAATTAGTTGTGAATATTTAGGAACTTCCATATTTAATGAAGTTGAATCCTTAGAGTCATAACCAGAAATAGCTTCCAAAACTAAAGCACTATCTTCAACACATCTTGAAAAAGGTCCTATCTGGTCTAAAGATGATGCAAAAGCAATCAATCCATATCTGGAAACTCTTCCATATGTAGGCTTAACACCAACGATACCACAGAAACTTGCAGGTAAGCGAATGCTTCCGCCCGTATCCGATCCTAAAGAAAGAGGCACCTCACAAGCCGCTACCGCTGCAGCTGAACCACCTGACGAACCTCCAGGAACTTTATTCAAATCCCAAGGGTTTCTAACTAATTTTGTAGCTGAATTCTCATTTGAACTACCCATCGCAAACTCATCCATGTTTGCCTTTCCAACAATCGGAACCAAATTTTCTTTTAATTTCTTTGTTACAGTTGCATCATACGGAGACACAAAATTTGAAAGAATTTTACTTGAAGCTGTTGTATATGAACCAATCATATTCATATTATCTTTCAGCGCCAATGGAATCCCTGCCAATACAGGTAACTCTTCACCATTTTTTATCTTTTCATCTACAACTTTTGCTGTCTTTAAAGCCTCGTCTTTTGTCAAGCTATTAAAAGCACCTAGTTTTTCATCAACCTCTTCAATTCTTTCAAAATGAGCATTTACAAGCTCAACTGAAGAAACTTCTTTATTAAGTAGCAACTCTCTTTGTTCAAGTGCTGTTTTTTTAATTAATTCTGTGTAACTCAAAATATTCACTCCCTAAATTTTCTCTTGTATTTATTATAGAACAAAAATTTTTAATTAGGTAAAGTTAGAAAAAAGTTATCATGATAAAATATAATTATGGAAAAAAGATTTAAAATAAATTCCAAATATTCTCTGGCAGGAGACCAGCCCCAAGCGGTTTCTGCCCTTGTTGACGGAATCAATCAAGGTTATGATGCTCAAGTTTTGAAAGGAATTACAGGCTCAGGCAAAACATTTACCATTGCTAACGTAATAGAAAAGGTGCAAAAACCTACACTGATTATCGCACACAACAAAACACTTGCAGCACAGCTTTACAACGAATTTAAAGAACTTTTTCCGGAAAATGCTGTTGAATATTTTATAAGCTACTATGACTACTATCAACCTGAAGCTTATATACCAAGAACAGATACTTTTATCGAAAAATCAGCTACCGTAAACGAAGAAATAGACAGACTAAGACACAATGCAACCCGCTGCATGTTTGAGCGCAACGATGTTATAGTAGTAGCTTCCGTTAGTTGCATATATGGTTTAGGTTTACCTGAAAATTACTTTAAAGGCACGTCCTCACTTAGTATTGGCGATGAAATTGACAGAGATTCTTTTTTAAAAAAATTGATTTCCAGTCAATACCAAAGAAATGATGTTGAACTAAAATATGGAACATTTCGAGCTCGTGGGGACATTGTTGAAGTTATGCCAAGTTACGAAAAAGTTATAACTCGTATTAACTTTTTTGGAGATGAAGTTGAAAAAATAACAAAAATAGATTTTATTACAGGCGAAGTCATAGAAACCCCCAAAACAATTATCATCTATCCTGCTGTTCATTATATAAGTAATGATGAAAACCAAGAAGAAACAATATCTCTAATTAGGCAAGAACTGCAAACAAGACTTGCTGAACTGCAAAACGAAAACAAACTAGTTGAAGCTCAACGACTAGAGCAAAGAGTTAAATACGACATAGAGATGATGAAGGAAATGGGCTACTGTTCTGGCATAGAAAACTACTCAAGAATAATTGAACGTCGTCCCGTTGGTTCTCCACCTGCAACGCTTTTAGAATATTTCAAAAAAGATTTTTTAGTAGTTATAGACGAATCACACGTTACCTTACCCCAACTTAAAGGAATGTACAACGGAGATGCGGCAAGAAAAGAGACCTTAATTAATTATGGCTTCAGATTACCTTGCGCAAAAGATAACAGACCATTAAAATTTGAAGAATTTATGGACAGAGTAAACCAAAAAATTTATGTTTCCGCAACTCCGGGAGAATTTGAAAAACAAACAGCTGAACAAGAAATAGAACAAATTATCCGACCAACTGGACTTTTAGATCCGGAAATTGATGTCCGACCTATCGAATATCAAGTTGATGATTTAATTAAAGAAATAAACAAACGTGCTGAAAAAAATGAAAGAGTACTTATAACAACTCTAACCAAAAGAATGGCGGAAGATTTATGTGATTATTTCACGCAAATGGGTATTCGCGTAAGATACTTACATAGTGAAATTCAATCTATTGAACGTGTAGAAATACTCAGGGACTTAAGACTTGGAGAATTTGACGTGCTCATTGGTGTTAACCTATTAAGAGAAGGGTTGGACATACCAGAAGTTTCTTTAGTTGCGATAATGGACGCAGACAAAGAAGGCTTCTTACGTTCTGAAACCAGCCTTATTCAAACAATCGGTAGAGCTGCCAGAAATGCCTGCGGTACAGTTATTATGTATGCAGATAAAATAACAGACTCAATGAATGCCGCAATATCCGAAACAAAACGCAGACGTGAAATTCAAATTGCATTTAATAAAAAACATGGGATTATCCCTCAAACAATTAAAAAACCAATAGAAAACAATCTACTTCAATTAGTTGCAAGTTATAGAAATCTTGAAGATATTATTGCTGAAGAAATGATAGAAATGAATATCGACACAAAAGACTTGCCAAAACTAATTGACAAGCTCGAAAAAGATATGCATAAAGCAGCAAAACTCCTTGATTTTGAACGTGCGGCAGAAATTAGAGATCAGCTTAAAAAACTGCGCTCTATGCTAAAGTAAAGTTTTTCTGCTTAAAAATATTTACTTTGTCTTTTGAGCCCTTTTGAGCAGCAAAATCCTCATATGCATCTGAAAACCTAGTTTTTAATGCATCTTCGTACAGCTGTTTAGCCGTTGCGTTTTTTGTAGAACACATCAATAACTTCAATTCACTTGCACCTGCTTTTTTAGCAATATTGGCAGCAATAGATGAATTCACATTTTCTCCCGTACATCGGTCAAAAACACGGCCCATTAAGTATTTAGGCAGTCGTCCATCAACGCACATTTTTAACAGCAGCTCATCAGGAAAATAACTTATTGCCTTTTCTTGTTTATCCTTATCCAAATTATTAAGAATATATCCTAATAAGCCTATATAACCGGCTTTTACAATTCGTCCTATATCAGCCTCACCATTATTGACCAGCCCAGCTACATAATTGACATTTTTTTTATGCTGGCGTTTATCCATCGGCAATGATATTGGGATAGTATCCTTCTCTTTCAACTTTATATCATCAAGTCCGACCTGAGTTGTATCAATATTGTTCACCAAAGGTAACGGCGCCTTCAATTTAGCATCATCTTTCGGCTTTGTAACCGACTCATTTTCATTAACTTTTTTCGCACTCAAATTAGTGCTTTCTAAGCAATTAATCGTCATAGTACAACTTCTCTATTTTTCTTCCCTATATATTTATATAAAAACAATTCAAATAAAAAAATTGCACATAATTTAAAAATGTTACAAATATTTAACATCTATTCCATTTTAAATGGATTATTATTTTCGGTTGTATCCTTAACTTTTTGCACTACATCTCTGGTTTTTTTTACAATTTTATTTAAAAACCCCTCGGTCTCTTTAACCTCATTTTCGTCTTCACTTAACACAAATTCATCCCTATCTTCACTTGCACCAAAAATGTCGATATCTTCGCCTTTTTTCTTTTTTCCTCGTTGAAAATAGCCTGTATTACCGCCGCCACCATTATTTTTCATCGATTGCGACTCTTGAATCATTGGTCTAAAGCTAGGCCCATTGAAACTAAATGACATACAAAACCTTTCATAAGATGCTCTACTACCATTATAGCATATATTATAATAAAAAATAATACTTTAATTTGTTGATTATTTTTTTCAAAACTGTAACAAAAAAACTAAAAAGTTTTACATTCTATTTACTTGAATAAATTTTTAAAAGATACTGTAAGAATAGTTAGGAAGGAATGAAATAATTATGGGGAAGGCTAAAAAAAGAGTCTTCAATAAGTGTAAATACTTGTATCATATGTCTTTACGCCGTGAGGACGCTATATTCGGGGTTGTCAAAGATCTCAAGTATAACAGATTTGACACTAAGACTCGTGATATTGTTACAATGTTCGGGCTCTCAGCAGAAGAGCTATCAGAAGCAGGCGCCAGCTACGAAGAACTAAGAGCCATCCGCAGCGCACTTTCTTATTAGGAGTATAAATTGAAAATAAAATTTGCTTTTGTTTTTTTGTTTTTTTATTTATTGACATCACCGGTTTTCGCAAACAACTCTAAGATTTATATTGAAAAAGGAAATTCTCTTTTCCAAGACTTTATGCAAACAAACAATGTTGACTCATTGGATGATGCTTACCTTAACTACTACAAAGCCTCTGAAATAGAGCCATCTGCCCAAAGCTTTTTGGGAATGGGAATGGTATTTTTAGAAAAGAAGATGTATCCTCAAGCCAAACATTATCTTTATAAAGCATATAGCATAGATGAAAACGACTCTATCTCCAATTATTATCTGGCAAAATTTGCTTTTCATAAAAGAGACTACACAAGAGCAATATATTATTTTAAACGGGCTTATGAAATGGGACTTAGTGATAATTATGACACAAATTATTCTTTAGGTGTTCTTTATGAAAAAGTCGGAGATTTAGAAGCTTCTAAAATATATTACCAAAATGCCCAGAATTTAAATACAAACGCACGCTTAAGCGAAAACATTAACAGAGTGAATGCTCTTGAAAAAACTAAAGAAAAATACACAAGAAATTAAACAATTTTAACATCATACAATTCATAATTTATAGATTTACCGCCAATAAAAAACTGGTATTTTCCTAATACCGAAAAATTAAGCGTTTTTTTAGAAATTAATTCAAAACAAGTCTTAAACAACGATGTAGTCAATGTAGCATTTGTATAATTCAATTGCAAAATCTTTTGTAAAAGCTCCAACTTCTCATCTATATTTGATTCGGAAGATATTACATCAAAAGATAAATCATGATACACAGATATATTCATTTCACTATATGTTCTTGCAAATTCCTTTATAATTTTAGTTATATTAGTTATACAAACAGGAGCACTCTCTATTGAACCGATAATATAAAAACCTCTTTGTAGATAATTTGCTTTTTGAATAATATATTTATCATTAACCTTATTAAATAACTCGGTCATTAATTTTATTTTAAGTTCATTTAAGTCTTCCTCTTTAGTATTATCATCACTAAAAAGATAGCTTTTAATTTTTTGCAAATGAAAGTCCACAAGAATAATAAACTTATCATACTTTTTCATTTCTCGCAAATATTCCATTTCTATTCGTTTTTGTTCTTGCATATCAAGAGCTTTCAATCGTTGTAACTGTTCTACTCTCGCCAATTCTTCTTTTTTTTCAGCATAATCTTTTATAACATGTGCTAAAATAGCAACCCCAACAAAAATAAGCCCGGCAACAATACCAGCCAAATCAGCCTTTTCTATAGCAACTGTTTTTTGAACATAAAAATTTCTCACTATATTAAATATAGGCTCAAACATAAATGAAAGCCCATTCAATAATTTCAGTCCCGTTGTTGTAAAAAACCAATATAAAAGACACATAAATGAATATGCAAAACACGCTATTTTTACAATAGCACAAGCCTCTTGAATACTTTTATATTTTTTTTGTTCAAAAGATTCTTTTTTATTCATTATCCTAATACAATATTGTCTATTAATCTTGTAGAACCGACTCTGGCACAGATTGCGACCAAGGTCTTTTCTCTCATTGTATCAGTTTTTTCAAAAGTTGCATAATCCAAAAAGTCGAAATATTCAAGCTCAACATCTTTATCTAACACTGAAACCGCCGTATCAAAAAGAGCTTGGGTTGACGTTATTCCTTGCTTATAGAACTTTTCAACAGTATAAAGGGCTTTAGATAATGAAGTTGCTTTTATTCTTTCCGCCTCTGATAAGTATTGGTTTCTGGAGCTTATAGCAAGCCCGCTTTCTTCTCTGACGATTGGGCAAGGAACTATTTTTATATCAAAACTTAAATCTTTAACCATTTTTTCTATTATATACAACTGCTGAGCATCTTTTTGTCCAAAAAATGCGTAATCCGGCTGTACAAGATTAAATAATTTTGTCACAACTGTAGCCACCCCGTCAAAATGTCCTGTTCTTGTCTTACCACATAATTTATTAACTAAATCATAAGGAGGACAAACTAATGTCATAAAATCCTTATCATAATTAACCCCATACATCTCTTCCGGAGTTGGAGCAAAAACAAGAGATGCGCCTTGTTCCTCAGCTAATTCAACATCTTTTTCTAACGTACGCGGATACTTAGAAAAATCTTCATTAATACCAAATTGTGTGGGATTTACAAAAACACTGATAACAGTTTTATCTGTCATTTCAGCAGACTTGGCTATAAGGCTGGCATGCCCGCTATGCAAAGCGCCCATTGTAGGAACAAGGCCAACACTATATCCTTCTTTTTTCCATTCTTTTATTTTATTTTTTAAATCATTTATTGTATGAACAACAGTAATCATCTATTTTCTTTCTCTCTTCTTCCGACAAACTAAACCATTCATTCTCACAAGGAAAATTCTTGTTTTCAACATCTTCAATATAAGAAATAATCGCCTTTTCCGTAATTGAACTCAAATCCGCATATTTGCGCGCAAATTTTGGTGTAAAATTTGAATATTTCCCCAAAATATCATCCAAAACCAACACTTGTCCTGATGTTGCACGCCCTGCACCTATTCCGATTGTCGGAATATTAATATTTTTGGTAATAAATTCAGCAGCCTCACTCGGAACCATCTCCAAAACCAACATAAAAGCTCCTGCTTCTTCAAGTTTTTTTGCTTGCTCCAACATTTTCAACGTCTTATCAATTTCTTTTCCCTGAATTTTGTACCCGCCCAAAGCATGCATAAATTGCGGAGTAAATCCCAAATGAGCAACTACAGGTATACCAATATTTACAAGATGTTCAACTACAGAAAGAATATAGTCATTACCACCTTCTATCTTAACAGCCTTAGCTCCTGCCTTAATGAGTTCACCGGCATTTTTTGCTGCATCCTCAACACTGACATGATAACTCATAAAAGGCATATCTGCTATAACCATAGCCCTTTGTACACCTCTTGCCACGGCATTAGTAAAAATACTCATTTCTTCAATGCTAATTTTATGTGTTGTATCATAGCCCAAAGCAACCATCGCTAATGAATCACCAACCAACACACAATCAATACCGGCAGCATCCAAAATCTTGCCTGTTGAATAGTCATAACAGGTAAGCATTGTTATTTTCTTACCTGTTTCATAAAAGTTTCTTATCGAATTTGTCGTTACTTGTTTAGCCATTTTTTTCTACTTTTCGTTTAACGTCTTTAGTATTTTTTCTATACCAATAATATATAGCCCTTGACAATCTGTTTGAGCTATGACGAACATAGCCTTCTTTACTATCTTCTATAAGCTTACGGGCTACTATATTCACACCTAAAGCTCTAATTTCATTTTCATCTATTTTTACAGGAAATGAATTTGCGGCATAATATTTTTCTGCAAGTTTTTCAGGTAATGAATCATTTACCAAAACAGCATCAACCAAAGAATCACAACCTGCATGGTCAAAAATTGCCTTTAAATGTTCAGATGCTGTATATTCATCTGTTTCGCCGGGCTGTGTCATAATATTACAAACATACAACTTTTGAGCGTTTGATGCCGCAACCTCTTGCGCAATTTCTTTAATTAACAAATTAGGAATAACACTGGTATACAAACTTCCAGGTCCTAATATTATCAAATCTGCATCTTTAATAGCTTCAATTGCCTCATTTAAAGGTTTACAATTTTCCGGAATAGTAAATAATCTTTTTACACGTCCGGGGACTTCCGGAATATTAGACTCTCCTTTTACAATCGTACCATCTTCCAACTCTGCAGCTAGGCGCATATCATCCAAAGTTGAAGGCAAAACCCTACCTCTTATAGACAAAACCTTTGAAGATTCTTTTACAGCATTAACCATATCGCCGGTAATAGAACACAATGCAGTCAAAAACAAGTTACCAAAGCTATGCCCTTCAAGACCTTCACCTGTTTTAAATCTATATTGAAAAAGTTTAGTTACCAAATCCGCATCATCAGCCAATGCCGCTATACAGTTACGGATATCTCCCGGTGGTAACACGCCCATTTCTTCACGTAGTCTGCCTGAAGAACCGCCATCATCACCCACAGTGACAATAGCTGTAATATTATTTGTAATATGTTTAATACCTCTTAAAAGTGTTGATAGCCCTGTACCACCGCCTATTGCAACAATTTTTGGTCCATAGTTTAATTTTCTCCTGCGATATAAGCTATCAATCAGTGCATTTTTATCTCTGCTTTCATGGACGTCTAATATTGAATAATTAGCATTCTTCCAGCCCATAAAAAACAATAATGCGCCAAAAGCCACAAATATCCATGCGAAAAGCTCTGATGGAACTGCCGCAGCAAAACTTTTAATCCACTCCATAATAGATAAAACAGGACGCAAATCCAACAAAATTAAAACACCGAGGCTGGCCAAAGCAACACCTAAAAATATTGCAAACAACCATCTTTTCACCTGCATTCCCGGAATCAACCAAGTTATGTCTTTTGGTATTCTCACTTTTTTTATTTTTTTATACATACTTACTCCAATATTAATATTTATACCCAACCGGAAACAGCCGCTTTTTTATAATTAACAGGCACCGGTGAAATTATTTCATTTGCTTTTTGAATAATTTCAAGAATATTATCAGAAGTTGTTGAAAAATGAATACTATCACATTTCACTTCCGTTAATCTGCCTTCTTTGTTTCTAACTTCTGAACTTCTTAAAATATTATTCAATCGATTTGATGCAAAATCTACATTACTCACACTATTAGAAGTGTAATCGATAGATCCATCTTCATTATAAATTCTATTAAGTTGAACATCATGTGCAACTCTTATATCAGCTGATTGTGCAACTTTATCTAAAACTTCGCTTGTTGCTCCATAATATATCAACCACTTATCAAACTTTTTAATAGCATTAGCTATTGCCAATGAAAATTCAAAATCAACAGCAGCACGCTTATACATCGCACCATGAGGACGGACAAATTCTATTTCAATGCCACAAGATTTTGCCAAAGCTTGAACCGCTCCGATTTGATACAACACAATAGCCTCAATTTCTTCCGGCTTTAAGTCCATATTTTTCAAGCCAAAACCTTGAATATCATCAAAACCGATATGCGCACCTACTGCAACATTGTATTCTTTTGCTTTTAACAAAGCGTCTCTTATTGTTAAAGGATCACCTGCATGAAATCCGCAGGAAACATTTACTGAAGAAACATATTTCAATAAATCATATTCACCGTTATTTTTATAAACACCAAAACTTTGCGCCAAATCGCAATTAAAATCTATATGTTTTTTAATATTTTCCATAAAACCACCATTATAATTTACACAAATATTATAACCTAACAAGAAATATAGTCTACTATTATGAACAATTATTGCACAAGAATTTAAAATTAAGTCTTTACTCCACAAATCACTCAACACAAAATACTCTGAATCATCCAGAACGAACGCAAGGGATTTATCGCTTCGCTTTAAATGACGAAAAAAACTACCCGTCATCCAAAGGGAGTGAAACGGCCGAAGGATCTCCGGAGCTTGCTCTGGTCAAGGGGTCACCTGCCCCTCTTCAACCAGCCAGCTTAAAGAGCTAAAGTTCATCGGATTAGGGTTCATTTTTTTCGAGGGATTGAATTTTGTTCAAACATACTTCATAATGAGAAATGTAAGTAGAATACCGAAGGTGTTTATGCAATTTAGTTCGTACATAGTTGGTAACACGCCCTCTCTCTTTCTATGTTTTCAGATTGCCCCCTTTTTCTAAATAAAATGTAACTAATTGTTGGTCATTCAGAGAGGAATGATGAATTATTAAATCTATGGTTAAATCAAAAACTAAAAGGTAAAAAATGAAATAGCTGCAATTGAGGCTTGTTTAAACTCAATAGACTGAATATTTGACAGAATTGTTATTATTCATTCAAAAGAAAAGGATGACTGGACTGTTGCTTTTATGGCTAAATGGGCGGAGAAACGTAGTTATTGTGAAATTTACGAATATCCATATGATATAATCCCGCCACACCATGATGATTATAAAAACGTTTACAATCATCATAATTCGTTAGCTGTTTGCAACAACTTGAGGCTTCAATTTTTTGAGCCGGAAGAATATGTTGTTAAAATTGATATTTTATTAAACGTAAGCATATTGATTCATATATATAACGTAATTTCTTAACAATTACATTCTAATTTAAAGTTATATAGTATAATAAGGTGTGGTTTTGTTTAATTTATAGGAGGAATAAATGAAACATTTAAAAAATTTCGCTATGGCGATGTGTGCGATGTTTACTGCATTTATGCTTTGCTCTATGCCTGCAATGGCTAGTGAAGCTGACCTTGTAGTTCCGTCATTTGCAACACATCAAGCCAGCTACAACTTGCTTTTGGCAGGTATTTTGATTAGTGCTCTCGGCATTGTTATTGGTATTATTCAATACTTCAATGTCAAAAGAATTAAAGCACACCAATCTATGCTTGCGGTTGGAAACTTAATTTTTGAAACATGCAAGACTTATCTTATTCAACAAGGTAAATTTTTGGTACTTCTTGAAGTTTTAATTGCAATTTGTATAGGCTTCTATTTCGGAGTACTTCAAAATCTTGATGCTAAGGGAGTTTTAATTATTCTTGCTTGGTCAGTAATTGGTATTCTTGGTTCATACGGTGTTGCCTGGTACGGCATCAGAATGAATACTTTAGCTAACGCAAGAACTGCATTTGTTGCATTGAAAGGTAAACCTTATGAAATATTAGGAATTCCTTTGCAAGTAGGTATGAGCATTGGAGTTATTCTTGTCAGTGTTGAGCTAATTTTAATGCTTACAATTTTATTATTTGTCCCAGGACACTTGGCAGGGGCTTGTTTTATCGGATTTGCTATCGGTGAATCTCTTGGTGCATCTGCACTTCGTGTTGCCGGTGGTATTTTTACTAAAATTGCAGACATTGGCTCTGATTTGATGAAGGTTCAATTCAATATTAAGGAAGATGACCCTCGCAACCCTGGCGTAATTGCAGATTGTACCGGTGACAATGCAGGGGACTCTATTGGACCTACTGCTGATGGTTTTGAAACATATGGTGTAACAGGTGTTGCACTTGTAAGCTTTATATTGTTGGGTGTTGCAGAAGAATACAGAATTCCGCTTCTTACTTGGATTTTTACAATGAGATTCTTGATGATTGTAACTTCAGTTATCGCTTATAAGGTCAATGATATTATTGCACGTTTACAATACGGCAAAGCAGAAGAAATGGATTTTGAAGCTCCTTTGACTTCGTTAATTTGGATAACTTCAATTCTTTCTATTTTAATGACTTTTGGCGTAAGCTATTGGCAACTTGAAAACTTAGGTCATAGCCTATGGCTTGTTCTTTCAATAATTATTTCTTGCGGAACTTTGGGTGCGGCTTTAATTCCTGAGTTTACAAAAGTATTTACAAGTACAAAAGCTCGTCATACTGAAGAAGTTGTTACGGCTTCTCGTGAAGGCGGTTCATCATTAACTATTCTTTCAGGACTTGTTGCAGGAAATTTCTCTGCATTTTGGATTGGGCTAACAATAGCTGGTTTGATGGCTGCATCATATTTTGCAAGCTTACATATTCCGGCTGAAATGATGGTTTATGCTTCCGTATTTGCATTTGGTTTGGTTGCGTTTGGTTTCCTCGGAATGGGACCAATTACAATTGCTGTTGACAGCTATGGACCTGTAACTGATAATGCTCAATCTGTTTATGAACTTTCATTGATTGAAAGTATTGAAAATGTAGACGAGCAAATCAAAAATGAATTTGGCTTTGAACCTCAATTTGATAAAGCTAAAAAATTACTTGAAGCAAATGACGGTGCAGGAAATACGTTTAAAGCCACTTCGAAACCTGTTCTTATCGGAACGGCTGTTGTTGGTGCGACGACAATGATTTTCTCATTGATTCTAGTAATTCGTGACACATTGGGAATTCAACCGGAAGCTGTACTTAATTTGCTTAACCCATATACAATTCTAGGATTTATTTTGGGCGGTGCTGTTATTTATTGGTTTACGGGCAGTTCAATGCAAGCTGTTACTACAGGTGCATATAGAGCTGTTAAATACATTAAAGAACATATTAATTTAGAAGACAATCAATCAGGCAAAGCTTCTACAGAACATTCAAAAGAAGTTGTTAAAATCTGTACGCAATATGCGCAATCAGGTATGCTTAACATATTTATAGCTTTATTCTCTTTTGCGTTATCTTTTGCCTTTTTCTCTGCACCAGTAGGAAGCAAAGAACCTGTAGCATTCTTTGTTAGCTACTTAATAGCTATTGCTGTTTTTGGATTATTCCAAGCTGTATTTATGGCAAATGCTGGTGGTTGCTGGGATAATGGTAAAAAAATTGTAGAAGTTGACCTTGCTGAAAAAGGAACTCCTCTTCACGAGGCAACTGTTGTTGGTGATACGGTTGGTGATCCATTTAAAGATACATCATCTGTTGCAATGAACCCTATCATCAAATTTACAACATTATTTGGGCTTCTTGCAATGGAAATTGCTATCTCTAATAGTTTTCAAGCGTACGCACCATACGTTGGAGCAGTATTCTTCTTTATTGCCTTGTTCTTTGTATATCGTTCATTCTACGGTATGAGAATTAAAACAGACAAGTAAAGATGAACTCAAAACATGTGGCAGTCTTTTTTACAAAGACTGCCATTTTTTATGATATAATTTGACAATGAAAAAGACTCATAAAAAACGACTTTTTGCTGGTTTTAGCCCAGCTAACGCTCTTAATGTTTTAGCTATATTAAAACAACTCCCAGATGGTGAGAATTATTATATTTTCTTAGGTACAGATTATTTATTTTCACCTACAAAAAATATTCTTTTATCATATTTTAATTCTAATAATATTTTTAATTTATCTATAAATTCAGCTAAATTTGAACTAACATCAAAAAGACTTGATGAAAATATAGACATAGATAATTTTGATGAAATTTATTTACAATTTAATGGAGCTGATTTTCGTACAATAACAAGGAAATATTCTAAAGCCAAAATCTATTTAATTGAAGATGGCTTAAGCTCATATTTTAAGCACAACTTAACTTTTTTAACACATAAAAAACCTGTTGGTATATATTCATACAATTACATAGAAGAATTTGTGCCTCATGAATGCAGATATAACAATATTAAAAATTTTATTATAGATAAAAATAATATAATATCTGTATGCAAAATATTTTCAGACCAAATAAAAATAAATATTAAAGAAAACTCCGCAATAATTTGTGCTCAAGAGCTTTATACAACTCAAGCAATAACTTACACAAAAGAACTTCAGCTGTATGAAGATACTGTAATGGCATTAATTAATAAGGGATACAATGTTATTTTTAAAGATCATCCAAGAAATAGGGTACCATTTTTTTACAAATTAAAAGAACAGTTCCCTCAAGATAAATTTACACAATTTTCTGAAATGACTTTACCCATTGAAATTTGGCTGACAAATCCTAATATTAAAGCATTGACCTCCCCATTTTCTACGTCTTTGTTTTTATGTTCAAAATTATTTGATAAACAAACATACACAATAAACTATTTAAAGTATGAAAAAAAAGGACGACCTGTTCCTAATTTTCTTTTTGCAAATGATATTGCCTCAAATTTATTTTTTGAAGCAACCGACAATATTGAGCAAAACACAAATAAAAAACATATAGATAATAAAATCAAAACATTACTATTAATAAAAGAGTTAGATTTATATAAGTTTTTTATTTCTCGAAAAGAGTTTTATATGCTCAAAGAAATGTCTAATAAATTTCAAATTAATATTGAAGATTTTTCAAAAATTGATATATCTTGTGAGTTAGGAAATATAATAAAAAATGGTTATTATTTTGATATGATATTTTATAATTTTGCAACTTACAAAACGAATATTCAGAATTATGTTAAATCTCTTTTAGAAATAAAAAACTTAAAAGAATTTTGGAGCATTTGTAACAATGGCTTAAAAACACTCCTCAAACTATTGTTTTAAATTCTTCTTTTTGTAAAATTTATCTATGAAAATAATGCCATTATCAAAGCAAAATCCAGCTTTTAAAGCTAATCCAATAGAAAAAAAAGCTATTCAAATTGCAGATATTTTACTAGAAAACAGAAGACCCTTTAAAGGTGAATTGTTTACAAAAAATGATTATTTATATTTGCAAAATAAAATTGTGAAAACAATTTTACCTTTTGTAAAAAAAGAGGAGTCTTTTCCTACAGTAATAGTTGGTTTTTCAATGAAGTGTCCATCGCCTAAAAAAACTATTAGCCAAAATGCAGACCGAGCAGAATTTGAGTCTTTAAAACATTTAAATAGTGTTGCAGAAAAAATTAAACAAGTTTATTCACCTGGAACTCAATTAAAAATATTTGCTGATGGTCGGGCTTTTGTAAAAACTATAATTGGTTCAAGTGATTCAGCTGTTACAAAATATGTTGAGCAATTAAGGAATTTTTTAGCCAAAATGAAATCTAGAAATGTTGAAATAATTGCATTAGAAGACATATA
The DNA here is from genome assembly GCA_045636305.1 of Candidatus Gastranaerophilaceae bacterium. Classification (GTDB taxonomy): domain Bacteria; phylum Cyanobacteriota; class Vampirovibrionia; order Gastranaerophilales; family Gastranaerophilaceae; genus RGIG2134. Next base: position 36,829 of record JAZTXF010000133.1, read on the forward strand.
CAAAACGCAAAATAATGATTTCGATAAAATAAGAAATAGCTTGTTTTCAGATTTTCCTGTAAATAAAGAAAAAATGGAACAAACAATAGCTCAAGATCCTTTTTTGAAAACTTATAAAACTTTTATTCGTGATTTTTATGCAAAAGATATTCGAGCGATAATTCCGGGTACAAGTGAGAAAAAAAGCAAACTAATGGGAGAAAAAGTCGCATTTGGCGTAATTTGTGCTGCAGAATCATTAAGCCAATGTGTGTTTTCTTTATATAAAAATGCAATGGTTAGAACCTCGGTGCACGGAAAACCGGTTAATGATATTCAAAACAAAATAGGAATGTACCTTAATGCATTACATTTAAACTGTCCAATGCCATGGCACGGAACGGCATTAAAAATTTCAAAATTTGAAGAACCAGAAAAATTTATTTATGAAAAAAAATTCCTTATTGAAAAAGCGAAAGGAATTTTAATCAATGATAAAGATGGTAAAGGTGCGTATTATAACCTACCTGATAATTTTAAATATGATATTAATTTAAGTTTTAAAGAAAATTTAAAAGCTAATATTAAATAATTTTGTTTTCTATCGTTTATCGAACTCCAGCATAAACAACATTTTTTCGCAGGCTTCAATTTGTTCCGGGGTTTTAGCTATTATTCGTAATATCTTATATTTTAGTTTATTAAACCAAGTATTTTTTTCTTCTATAACTCCTCTTAAATAAAAATGTCCGCCGTAATTAGCTTTATCTCGCAAATACATTTTTATGTCCTTTGAATATTCGCTGTCTTCTAACCAATCTACACCTTTTGGATACATGTAATTTATTGGCATTATAAGCGGATTTTTATCTAAAATATATTTGTTTAAATGGCTTTCATCATGCCATTGGGCAATAATTCGATTTTGTAAATCAATTCGAACATTTTTGCTGCATTCTTCAGACAAAGCTAAAAAGGCAGCACTTGTGCCACCATTGAAGCCTCCGGGGGCATAGTGTTTTCCTTCTCCCATCGGGACATATGCTTTACAGTTAGGGTTTCGTTCATATGGATACGTTTCTATAGGTTTTGTATAATATCCGGCGTGTGTGCAAACCATAAGCCCATCATTATAACTTGTTGGTAAAATTTCATCTCCGATAGGTTTTATACAAATTAAATTTATGTTTAAAAAATACAAATAATCTAATTTTTTCAAATGTTCCTTTTGAGATAAAAACATTTCAAATCTCATCATTGTATCAAAAGGCCAACCGAGTTTTTTTTGATATATTGGATGAACATTCTTTTTGTTTCTATATTTCAAGTCAGATGCGTCTGTAAAAACATAATACTCTTTTTCCCATTTTGGTAAAAAATATTTTTCACAACTTTCATAAAGTTCATGCCAAAATTCTGTATAACGCCCCAATGCGATAACTAATATTCCAACTTTACCTTTTGTCTCCATAATTTTTATTTTCTCTCAATTTTTACCCAATTTTCACAAATAATACCATCTTGGTTTTCAATCCACGGTGTCGGAGCTACGACTATTTTACCTGAATAATCAGACAAATACGCCGCCCACCAACTAAAAGTGCTGTTTGCAATAATTGCGTGCTTACATTCTTGCATTAATTTTAAATCTTTCCAATCTTCTGCGTTTTTAAGGTTATGGTTTCCAACAAATTTGAAAGAATTATTTATTTTAAATTCTTTTGCTATATATTCGTCTGAATCTATTCCAAACACATAAAATTTAGGGTTTTTAATGTTTTTCTTAATATATTCAACGGCTTTTTTATAGTATTCCAATTCCAAAACCATTCCTAAATCGATATAGTCGCCTCGTCTTAGATGTATAAATACAGAATTGGATTTTTGAATTTCATTTAAAAGTTTAGTGTTTTTTTTATCTTCTTTAGGTATTTCAGGCAAAGTAAAATCTTTTTTTATTTCTTCTTTAATACATTCAAAATATTTTTCATTTTGAAAGTATCCGCTGTAATAGTCATTATCCAAATCTTCAAACATTTTTTCATCGAACACATATGGATTAGTATCCATTATCATTTTGTCATTTACCGAAATTTTGGCTGCAAGTGCCGGCGCAAAGTAATTGTTTATATCCTGTCTTGTTGCCATTTTGGGTTTTAACCCAAATAAATCCAGCTCATAAGTTCGCATAGTAAAATGTTTTGCTTTTTCTGCCTCTTTTCTTATGAAAGTGAACCAATAGTCATCGTACAAAACTTCGCAACCCAATTTTTTTTCAAGAGCTTTTCCAAAAGCATATTGAAACATCTGATTGCCTAGTCCACCGTATAGTTTTATAAATTTTGTATTAATAGCCATAAATTATTCTCTACTGGCTAATATAACACTATCAATATAAAAAAACAAATTTAGAACTTAAAATCAATCATAAATATTATACCAAGCAGTAGGGTCCCCGACTTCTTTTCCTTTTTGTAAAAGTTGAGCGCCCTCTGTATTATCCTTTATCTTTAAAAAAATAATATTTAAATCATCAGGGTTGCCCATTAGTGAAACACCTACAGGGGTAAGACATTTTTTGATTTTTTTCTTAAGATGTGCACTGAACTTATCATCATTTTCGCCACAAGGTAAGTCTTTGAATTCGGGATTTGTATTAACAGAGTTTCTTAAACTGTTTGCGATTGGTCCTGTTATAACTACGGAATGTAACTTGGATTCACATATTCTTGTAGCGATTAATTGGGCAAAAGAGTCCATATATTTGTTAATAGCAAATTTTGAAGCTTGATTGTGCTCTTCTTCTGTAATATATGGCAAAATTGATTTTGTAACTTCATAATTATCAACAACCATAGTGTTTTCACCAAGTTTAGCACGCTCAGCTTCATCCAATTCCAAAGCATCTGCATAATTTTTACGCAAACTAAAAGCTCTTACTTCAGTTTCTAAAGAATCTTTGAGGGTGTTATTTTTTGCAATATGCTGAATTTCTGTCGGCTTAATTTTTATGTTATCTTCATCAACCATAATAAGGCCGGTTCCCAGTCCTCCACCGGGATACAGATAAATTATTTCTTCTCCCTTTTTAAGTATTTCCGGATGTTGCTCTTTTATTTGTTTTAAAAGACAAGAGCCGGCTCCTGCCATATCATTGGCGTGACGGGATTGTACAATATTTATGCCCATGTTCTCAAGATAAGTATCAATGAATTTACCTACAATCGGGCGCTCAAAACGTTTTCTTCTTGTATCATCATAAAAGAAATTAGAAAGCATAAATCCACTACCCTGTTTGTTTTTAACCTTTGCTCCAGGATAACAAATCGTCAACATCATTTCATCATCAGGATCAGCTTTTAAAATTTCTGCCTTGTTTTTCATCTCAAATAAAGCTATTTTTTTAGCTAGATTTTTTTCAAAACGTTCCTCACTTCTTATTTCACCTTCTTTAAAAACAGTTGTTCTATCTTTGGCAATAATATTATCATTTTCATCAATAGCACATAATTTTAACGAGCCATTAATCGTACTTGCACCTACATCGACGTTTATATAGTGTGCTTTAAAAGGGATAGAATGTGACGTTAAATTGTTTATTTTCATGTTTTTCTCCACTTTAGATATTTACATAAAATACGAAAACGGATAAATTTGCTAGTAAATTTTTTAAATTAATAAAAATGTAATATTTGGGCAATTATTTAAAATAAAATGTTTTTATATATATATGACTTATTTAGGAAGTATTATGCAAAATTTAATTTATAATTTTATTCGGTTTATATTAGAATGGCAGGGTAAGCTGCATAAGAAACAATTAAAAAATTATACTCAGGCTTTTCAAAACGGTTCGTCCAAAGTTACGTTCTATGGGGATAGCGAGCTTGTTTTAAATGCTGAAACAGAGTTAAAAAAACTTGAACTGGATGAAAAAGTTAAAAAAATTGTAAAAGAAAAATTAAATAATCCGGAAGCCCTTTTGTCTTTTATAAATGATTCAGGAACAGATGTTTTTAGGATTGATAATGCTAATTTCTTATTGAAATTGATAGGGGAAGAAGAAGGTTTTATAACTCCTGCAAAAGGCTTTAAAGCTGTTTTCATTAACTTAGTTGTAAATTATTTAGTTTATAAAAACATTGTTATTTCAGCAAAAAGTAATGAAATGTTTATTCTTCGTCCTTTACCGGTAGATATTTACTACATGATTCATCAATTTCATAAATGGTATAGTTTTAAAATTGGCTTACCCGGGTTTAAAGATAAGGAACAACAGAACTTTAAAAAAATTTTTAAAACATTAAAGCAAGAAGATATTTCAAAATTATCTTTGGGTGAAATTATTGCACTAAAAGAGGCAATTGCTCGTGATGTAGAAGCGATTGATTTTGTTGTAAATTTATCTAAGGAATATGATGCATCAAAAAAATTATTGAAAAAATTAAAATCTGGTGCAAGTATTAACCTTTAATTTTCTACTCCGTTTTCATTTATTTTTTTGTATTTGTTCTGATATTATACCCAGTTGACTAATATCAAAAAGAGTTTTAATAAATACAATAAAATTGTTAGATGATAGGAGATAGAAATGGTTACCACTATATTTACCGCGCCCAAGACAGAGCTTGAGTGCCTAAAAAACTTATACATTGAGCTTACAAATCAAAATTGCAATTTAAGATGTAAGCATTGCTATATAAATTTTGAACCATATAAAAAAATTAAAGATTTTATACCGGTTGAAATTGTAAAAAAGGCACTTTTGACCACCGGAGATTTGGGAGTTGAAATGATATATTTGACAGGTGGCGAACCTCTGTTACACCCGGATTTTAATACTATTTTACGTATGTGCTTAAAGTACATGCCTGTTACTATTTTTACTAACGGAATGAATATAAATGATAAAAAAGCCAGATTTCTTAAAAAAGTAGAGGATGAAGGCGAAAATGAATTGTTTTTCAATATAAGTATAGATAATTTTAATGAAAGAAAAAACGATGATTTAAGAGGGCGAGGCTCTTTCAGAACAGCTTTTAATGCAATTCAAAGTTTGATAAAATATACATTTACTCCAAATATAAAATATACAAACTATTATAATCAATCAGAAATTGAAATAAAAAAAGAGTTATTACCTGCACTTGAAAGGTTTAATATAGGGATTGAAGACGTTACTTTAGAAATTTTACCGTGGTTTGATAAAAATACTAAAGTGGAACCGGAAAATTTGAAACCCGAGGTCTTTTTAAATTGTCAAAATACCAGAATTTTAACAACTAAGGGAATATTTAATTGTCCGATATTGGTTAATGATTACAGAGCCCGCTGTGGGAGTGATTTTGAGTCTTTTTCAAAAGTTGCTTATCTTGAAACAGAATTTTGTGAACAATGTGTAAATTGGGCAAATAGAAAATTCAATAAAAAAAGTGGCGATTAATTTGCCACTTTTTAAAATTAAAATTGTTGCAAAAATCGGACGTCATTATTGAAAAACAGTCTTATATCATCAATGGCGTATTTTAACATAGCTAAACGCTCAACACCCATACCAAAAGCAAATCCGCTGTACACTTCAGGATCAATGCCAACATTTTTGAGCACATTTACATCCACCATTCCTGCCCCCAAAACTTCTAACCATCCGGTTCCGGAGCATACACGACAACCTTTTCCGCCACACATAATGCATTGAACGTCAACTTCTGCGGAAGGTTCAGTAAACGGAAAATAACTGCTTCTAAATCTTGTAGGTCTTGATTCTCCGAAATAAATTCTGATAAATTCGTTCAAAACACCTTTTAAATCACCAAAGGTAATATTTGTATCTACCAATAACCCTTCAATTTGGTGGAAGAGGTTGTTTTTTCTTGCAGAAACAGATTCGCAACGATAAACTCTTCCTGGACAAATAACGCTAATTGGCGGTTTTTTAGTCAACATCTCACGAATTTGTGCACCGGATGTTTGACTACGTAAAATAACGTTTGATGCAACATTTGAATAAAACGTATCTTGCATATCTTTTGCCGGATGATCAGCCGGAAAGTTAAGCATATCGAAGTTAACATATTCAGTTTCAAGTTCAGGACTGTTTTCATTTGCCATAACACTGAAACCTAAGCCTTGGAATATTTCAACAATTTCATTTATAGTCGATGTTAGCGGGTTTAAGTGCCCTGCGCTGTGCCCTAGTCCTGTTAGAGTCACATCTATTTTTTCACTTTCTAATTTTTTAGCTAATTCTTCTCTGTAAATATCTGCAGATTTTTCAGAAAGTTTAGTTTCTAATGTTTGTGCTACTTCGTTAGCAAAAGCTCCAACAACTCTTTTGTCCTCATCAGACAAGTCTTTTAAATTCTTTTTAATAGAGTTTAATGTTCCTTTTCTGCTTAGATAATTGAGTTTAATATTATCAATATCAGTTGATGTTTTAGCTGTTTTTATTTCAGCTAATGCGCTATTTAAAATATTTTCAAGTTGTTGTTTCATTTTTGCCTCTTTATTATATTTATAAAGTTATTATATATAAAAAAAAGAAAAATTAACAATAGAATTAGATTTTAAAATCGTGCTATAAAAAAGCAACCTATATCAAGGTTGCTTTTTGTTTTAAATAAGAAAGTTTAGTCGTTTTTGACAACATCAAAGTTAAAAAATTCTTTCCAAGCGTGAAAGCCTCCGCATAATTCCATTACCGGATATCCTTTTTCTGCAATTAAAACCGCATATTTTGTTGCTATGTGGCAAAAAGGATTGTAGCAATACACGATATTTATTTTGTTTCTGTCAAACATATTCCAATGTTCTTCGATTTGTTCAACAGGAATATGCTCAGCATAAGGTATGTGCCCGTCAATATAATCTTGATAACTTCTAAGGTCAATAAGTTTGAATTTTTCTAAGTCATTTTTCATCATTTTTTTTAGTTCAACAGGACCTAAAGAAAAAGAAATTTTGTCTAAAAAATATTCTTTAGCCCTATCTGTGTTGAATGTTGCGTGTGAATAACTATGCATGTTTTTCTCCTTATAATTTCTTTTGTATTTTGATTAAAAGTTAAAGAAAAAACATTCCTCATAAGGGCTAATTGTGATACTATTTTTTTATGACAAAAAATGCTTATATTCATATACCTTTTTGTGTTAAAAAGTGCAATTATTGTGCTTTTACTTCTTATAATAAATTGCAACGAAAAAAAGATTATATAGATGCCCTTTTAGTAGAAGTTAATACAAATTATCAAAAAGAGAAACTCAATACTTTGTATTTTGGTGGTGGAACTCCTTCTTTGTTGAGTGTAGAAGATGTTTCTAAAATTATTTCTTGTTTTAATTTTTCAGAAAATGCGGAAGTGACGATAGAAGTCAATCCAAACAAGTTAAAGTTTGAGTATTTGTCAGAATTAAGAAGGTTGGGCACAAATAGATTAAGTATTGGAGCTCAAACTTTTAACGAACAAATATTAAGAGAAATCGGTCGGTTGCATTCTGTTGATGATATTTTTCTTTCTGTTAAAAATGCAAGAAAATCAGGCTTTGAAAATATCAGTCTTGATTTGATTTATGGCTTGCCAAATCAGTCGTTGGCAGATTTTGGTATTTCTTTAAAAAAAGTTATTGAGATTGGAGTTGAACATATTTCACTTTATGGGCTTAAAATAGAGGAGGGTACTTATTTTTATAAAAATCCGCCTCAAAAATTGCCTGATGAGGATATGCAGGCTGATATGTATTTGTTGGCAGAAAATGTGCTTGGCGAAGCAGGTTTTAGTAGATATGAAATAAGTAATTTTGCAAAGAAAGGTTTTGAATCAAGACACAATTTGAATTATTGGAATGCAAATACCTATTATGGTTTTGGCTGTGGCGCACATGGTTATGAAAATAATATCAGATATGAAAATGAAGAAAATTTAGAAAATTATATTTTAAACCCATTGAATAAAAAGCATAAATATGAATTGACAAAGCAAGAAAAAATTGAAGAGCAGATTTTCTTAGGATTTAGAAAAACAAGCGGAATTGATGTTAATTCTTTGAAAGAAAAATTTAGTTATGATTTTGAAACTTGTCACGACCAAACAATAAACAAATTTTTGAAAACAGGGCATTTAATCAAAACAAAGCAAGGATATGCATTAACAAGTACTGGATTTTTGTTAAGCAATTTAATTTTGAGCGAATTTTTAGCTTAATAATTCATCACGTCTTCTTTAAGGACACGACCTGTGCAGGTAGACTTCTCGAAGAACGTGCTATGAATTACTAATTATAATTAATAAAAAAAGACTCCACTTAAAAAAGTGGAGTTCTTTTTACAACTTGTCTAATAAATAGAACTATTTGTCATCAGCGTGACCAGCTGTTCCTAAAACGTTAATCATTTTGTGTTTAACCATTTCTTTTACAGCAGTTCTGCCTGGTCCCATATATTCACGTGGGTCAAATTTTTCAGGATTTTCTACAAAGAATTCTCTGATTGTAGAAGTCATTGCCAATCTCAAGTCTGTATCGATATTGATTTTAGCAACACCATGTTTTGAAGCATAGTTAAGCATATCTTCAGGAACACCTTGAGCGTTTGGTAATTTTCCACCATATTTGTTGCATTTTTCAACAAGGTCTTGAGGAACTGAAGAAGAACCGTGAAGAACGATTGGGAAATCACCAAATCCAGCTTCTCTCAATGCATCTTTAATTTCTTTTAATCTATCGAAATCCAATTTAGCTTCACCTGCAAATTTGTAAGCACCGTGAGATGTACCGATAGCAATAGCCAAAGAATCACATCCTGTTTGTTTTACAAACTCAACAGCTTCTTGAACGTTAGTATATTTAGCATCTTTAGCGTCAACTTTTACATCATCTTCAACACCTGCCAATTTACCAAGCTCAGCTTCAACTGAAACGCCTCTTTCGTGAGCGTATTCAACAACTTTTTTGGTAACAGCAACGTTTTCTTCAAATGAGAATCTTGAACCGTCAATCATAACAGATGAAAAACCGCCGTCGATACAAGCTTTACAAATTTCAAAATCTGCACCGTGATCAAGGTGAAGAGCGATAGGAACAGTAGTTGTAGCCAAAGCTGCTTCTACTAATTTTACCAAATAAGTTTGGTTAGCATATTTTCTTGCACCTGCTGAAACTTGCAAAATGATTGGTGAACGAGTTTCTTCAGCTGCTTCTGCAATTGCTTGCAAAATTTCCATGTTGTTAACATTGTAAGCACCGATAGCATATCCGCCTGCTAATGCTTTTTGGAACATTTCGTTAGTTCCTACTAATTTTCTTTCAGTCATGAATTTTCTCCTTTAAAAGTGACTAATTCTTGTTTATACCCCTTAATCTACCCCAAAAAAATATAAAAAACAAGAAAGAGTTTTAAAGAGGATAAATATTACTATTTACCAACATTTATGACTGTTTTCATTTCGGTAACAAGGCTAGACATTCTACGCGTTGCCATTGTATAAATCATAGAGTTCTTTTGCATTTCAGCTAATTCATAAGCCGGATCAATATCCATAGCTCCTATAGATTCAATAACAGCACTCGGACCCAGTTTCGTAGTGAGCTCTGTTTCCAAAGGACTATTCATTGAACCTAAATATTGACCAAAATCTATATCTTTTCTACGATATCCGGGAGTATCAATATTCGCAATATTTGAACCCAAAGCTCTTTGTCTTTGTGCAACTAAATCTAATATTAAATTTGTTTTTCCTATCGCATCACCAGGAGTATATGTCATCCGTTGTATCCTTATCTACATTTATTCATTCAAGTTAATTGCTTTATAATACATATCATCAACAACCTTAATTAATTTGGAGCTGGCAATCATTGATGCATTCAATCTCAAAACCTCATTAACACTGTTATAAAGATTGGTTTTTGAAGTTTCCAAATAACCTTGAGCAATTTGTTCTTGTGTCTTCATCAAAATCGGTTCTCCGGACTCCTGAGTTGCAGCATATTTATTACCGTTAACCATTTTCAAACCTTCCGGATTTTGGAAATTAACAAGAGGAATTTTACCAAGGACTTCCGGCTTTGCACCAATAGTTTCAAGGTTTTGCACCGTACCGTCTTTTTTAATCAAAATTTGATAATGGTTTGCAGGAATTTTTATACCATCACCGACAATATACCCGTCATTAGTAACAAGATAACCGTCCTTGTCAACTTTTAATGCACCATCTCGAGTATAAACAACTTCACCTGTTTCAGAAGTAACAGGAATAAATCCGGCGCCATCAATTGCTATATCAAATTTTCTTTGTCTTACACGCATTGAACCTTGTTGAAAATCAGTTCTCAATGCGCCTGACAAATAGCCTTCTTCGTTCAAAATAGCCTCAAAGCGTACCGGTTTATATGCATTAGTGTTATAATTTGACACATTTGTCGAAACATAGCCCAATTTTTCAAATTGCATGTTTGCATTAACTATATTTCTTCTTATTAATCCTTGTAAATTATACATATGCTACACCTCAATACTACTCTATGATGAGCCTAACTCTTGTATTGCTTTTCGCAAGTTACTATTTTGCAAAATAAACATTTTTCTATTAGCCTCGAAGTTACGTCTTATGCCAATAAGCTCCATAACCTCTGAATTAAAATTAACGTTAGAAGCCTCGTTAAAGCCTTGGATAACCCCAGGGTTCATAACAGCCAAACCTTTATCAGTAACAACAGACAAAGTGGCAACATACTCAAGCTTATTTGTTCTCTCATTAAAAACCCTTAATTCACCATTCTTATTAACAACAACATCTTCAAGTTTTCTGGGAGAAAATGGCAAAACTATCGGCATACCGTTATTAGAAAGAACTCTTTCATTACTAAGCGTTAATAAGTTTCCATAAACATCCAGCTTAAAACGACCGTCACGAACAGATTTTACACCTTCAGCGCCTTCCACTTGAAAATAGCCTTTTTCAGACAAAGCTAAATCTAAAGGATTTTTTGTATAATCCAAACGTCCAACTTGGTCATCAACACTGGTTGACAAACCATGCACACCAATAATTGAGCTGAAAGAAGAAACAACAGCTTCTTTTCTTTGAAAACCAACTTTATCGAAACCATTGATATTTTCGTTAATTATTCCAAGAAGTTCCGTATCAAGGTGCATAGTACGCAAATTCGCTGCTATGCCCGTATCTTTAAACTGAATACCACCGTATAGTGTCATCTAACCATTTTCCTATAAGTATACCTACATTATACATAATGATGACGGCAAAAAAGTCAAAAAAAATCATTTTTACGCAAAAAATCAACCAAATGAAGGATAAAACCTACACGCCAAGAGATTACTTCGGGGCATCCGCCCTGAAACCCGCTATTTCTCCGTCATTCAGAACCCGCAAAGCGGGTGAAGAATCCCCGACGTAGTCGGTCAAGGGTGAGGATTAAAAAAAATAGGGGGACTTGAAATTTGTTCAAATATACTTCATAATAAGAAATGTAAGTAGAATACTGGAGGTGTTTTTTATGTTTGATAGTTACATTGTTAGCAACACGAAAACCTCTCTTTCTATGCCTTTAGCTTGCCCCCCCCCCCCCCGAAAACTAAAGCATAGCAAGGGTTTTAAGTATTTTGCTTTCACTTTGGCGGAAACTCTTATTACTTTAACCATTATTGGTGTTGTTGCTGCTTTAACAATACCAACACTTATGAATAAATACACTAAACATACTTATGTTGTTGGTTTAAAAAAGGCTTATGCTCAACTTCAACACGCTATGAAAATGATTCCTATCACCGAAGGCTGCTCTGCGGGTGACTATGATTGTGCTTATAATACAACAGCTCATTCTGAGCCAAATAGATTAACTGAACTTTTGTCAAAACAATTCAAAACAACTCAAATTTGCTATACCACGGACAATTCAAAACCAGAATGCGCTTTCCTCCCAAGAAGTGGCACTGCGGGTTTTAAAACAAATGACGGAATGACGTTTACAACATCAAGTGGTTGGGGAAACCTATCTGTTGATGTAAATGGCGAAAAAGGACCCAATGTATACGGTCGAGATAAATTCTTTTTTGAAGTCCTCATGAGTAGTAACCATATGTTTTTGGCGGATGAAGACGGACATGTGGGGAAAATTATTCCTGCAGGTTCTATGTTAGGAAATGATTTATTTGGAAATTCTGCAATGATGTTTGGTTATTGGAAATACAACCTATCATCCAATAATCCTTTGGTTGGTGATAGCTATGCCTGTATAACAAAAAATATAGGAAATACTTCCGGAGGAGAAAACTGTGCTGGTCGAGTCCTTGAAGAAGATGCGATGAATTATTAGCAACAAAAATATTTTTTAAAATATTTACATATCACAAAATAAAGTAGTATAATCAATTATAGAGATTAATTAAGGAGTTTATATGAAAAGTGATAATGTAAAAAAAGGTATAAACAAAGTTCCACACAGAGCTTTATTATACGCGACAGGATTAAGCAAAAAAAATATTCAAAAACCGTTTATTGGTATAGCAAGCTCATTTACTGATTTAGTTCCGGGGCACATCGGCATGCGTGATTTGGAACGACAAATAGAAAAAGGTATTCATTCAGGTGGAGGTCAGTCTTTTGTTTTTGGTGTTCCTGCAATATGTGACGGAATAGCAATGGGGCATTCAGGAATGCATTACTCTTTACCTTCTCGAGATTTAATTGCGGATTGCGTGGAAAGTGTTGCAAGTGCACATCAACTTGATGGTTTGGTTTTACTTACCAATTGCGATAAAATCACACCCGGCATGCTTATTGCAGCTTTAAGGTTGGATATTCCTTGTATAGTTGTAACTGCAGGACCAATGCTTGATGGAAAATGTAAAAATGAAACAATGACAATGATAAGAGGTTCTTTTGAGGCAATAGGTCGATATAGAAGTGGTGAAATTTCAGAAGAAAAATTATATGAAATGGAGTCAACTTGTTGCCCGTCGGCAGGAGCATGTCAAGGTTTGTATACTGCAAATACGATGGCATGTTTGACTGAGGTAATGGGGATGAGTTTACCTTTCTGTGCTACATCAGCTGCAGTTTCAGCTCAAAAAAGACAAATTGCCTTTGATAGCGGATTAAAAATAGTTGAGCTTGTTGAAAAAGATATAACACCATCTAAAATAATCACAAAAGAGTCAATTAGAAATGCTATAACAGTAGATTTGGCACTAGGCGGCTCAACAAACTCCATTCTTCACCTTTTAGCTATTGCTAATTCAGGGGAAATAGATATAACATTAGAGGATTTTGCGGAATTGTCAAACAAGGTTAGACAGATTATAAAACTCGACCCTTCGGCACTTCCTACGATGACTGATTTACATAATGCCGGAGGTATCCCCGGAGTATTAAAAACTATTATGCAAAAAGATGGTTATCTCAAGGATTTAAAAACACTTAGCGGATATACTACTAAAGAAATTGCGGAGCACGCTTGGGTAAATAATGAAATAATTCATACTTTGGACAACCCTATTTCTACAGAAGCCGGATTGGCGGTTTTAAAAGGCAATTTGGCCCCTGAAGGTGCGGTTGTGAAAATTTCAGGAGTCGAAAAAGAATGTTGGGTTTTTGAAGGAACTGCGAAAGTTTTTAATTCTGAAGAGGAAGCTATGGAGGGGATTGAAAACGATAAAGTAAAAGCAGGTGATGTTGTGGTTATTCGTTATGAAGGACCTAAGGGAGGCCCCGGAATGAGAGAGATGTTAGCCCCTACATCTTTATTGGTGGGTAAAGGTTTGGGTAAAAAATGTGCCTTAATTACCGATGGACGATTCTCCGGAGGTACTCGCGGTTTGTGTATCGGACATATATCACCGGAAGCTCCGGATGGAGGTTTGATTGCATATGTTGAGGATGGAGATATTATAAAAATTAATATACCGGAAAGAACAGTTATTCTTGATGTAGATTCGGAAACAATTGAAAATAGGAAAAAAATGTTTAAACCTATTGATAATAAACCGCTTAAAGGATATTTGAGTAAATACAAAAAAACAGTTCAAAGTGCAAGTTTAGGAGCAATTACAAAATAATTTAAAAAAAACACTTGACTATGAACTTTGTGCTTGCTATCTTAATAATACAGATAAGGCGATGCCGATCTTGAATTGAAAATTTAATAAAGATTTTATAAAATGCGACACTAGCTCAGCAGGTAGAGCACTCCCCTTTTAAGGGATAGGTCCCGCGTTCGAATCGCGGGTGTCGCATTTTTAATATAATTATTTAAAAAAGGAGCTTAAAAAAAGCTCCTTTTTTGTAGATTGTTTCTGTTTGTCTAATGCACTTTAGGAATTTTGCTTAGAATTTCTTTTATACCATTAGCTAAAATCTCTTTATTAACATCTTGTTTCACTAAATATTCTTGAAAAACATTAGCGATGTGGCGAAGCCTATCTTCTGCTTGCTTTTTAAGCTCTGGTTTCATACCTTTAGTCAATTTTGCCATAATATTACTAGCTTCTATATTTAGTGATTCACAAAGATTTAATACAGTCATATTGTGTCTTAATTTACCTGGGAATTGTTGTTGATTTTTGGGTAGTAATTTGTTTTGAAATATATTTTGGTAAAGACGAGTTTTAGCATTACCTAACTCTTTTGTTAGTGCTTCTGTGGGTGTTTTAATTTTTGGAAGGTTGCTTGAGTTAATTGGCAATATTTGCATTTGTGTTTCTCCTATATCTGGCTTTGTTTACATAAAGAGTATAATGATTTATAATTGCTAAAAAAATAAAAAAACTTTACAATAGTTAATAATATGCATTTTATTCACTTATTTCTTAAGCAATAAAATAATAAATTATTAATAGTATTTCAATTACCCAAAAGATATAGTATAATGGTTAATATGAATACAGAACAAAATCAAAAATTAGTAAAATACAGATTTTCGCAAGTAGCCACTGTCCCTAACAGTGAAAAGTGGAACAATGCTATTTCTCGTGTTTACCCTATTTACAAGCGTCCTGATGATATAAGAACGGATTTTGAAAGGGATTATGACAGGATTCTTCATTCAAATGCTTACCGTCGTTTAAAACGAAAAACTCAAGTAATTTTTGCAACAAGTAACGACCATATATGTACAAGAATAGAGCACGTTCAATTGGTGGCTTCTATTGGTAGTACAATAGCACGTTCTTTAGGTCTTAATGAAGATTTAATGGCGGCTATTGCAATCGGGCATGATATTGGGCACTCTCCTTTCGGGCATCATGGTGAAACTGTTATTGATGGGATAATAAAAACTTATGATATTCAAAATAAGTTTTGGCATGAAGGAAATAGTTTGCATTTTGCAGATGATATCGAAACGCTTATTGATTATGAAGGAAATGAACAAAATTTAAATCTTACATATGCTGTTCGAGACGGTATGATTTGCCATTGTGGTGAGGTCGATGATAATTGGATTTACCCCCGTGAGGAGTTTTTGGATCTCAAAACCCTCTCAAATGCCAGTGAAATAAATCCATATACTTTTGAAGGCTGCGTTATCAAAATCGCGGATAAAATCTCATACCTTGGTCGAGATATAGAAGATGCATTAATTTTTAATATTTTGGACGAAGCGCAACAAAAAGAACTTGAAAAAATGATTCAAAGATTATTTAAAGATGCACAGCTAACTCGTTTGAATCATACAGCTATAGCGCATAAGTTTACGGTAGATTTGTGCAAAAATTCTTCTCCACAGAGGGGAATTGGTTTTTCTCAAGAATATTTTGAAATAATGAATGAAATTAAAAGTTTTAATTTCTGGAACATCTGTTCTCACAGGCGTTTATATTATTTTAAACGATATGCAAAACTTGTTATTGAAACTATATTTGAAGTATTGCTTAGCTATTACGACGGAACGAATACAATAAACAAGTTGATGAAAGATGCTCAACATTACCCGATTCTTGTAAATAATTATAGAGAATGGCTAGAAAAATATACAAATATAGAGCCAAGAAACCCTCATTACAAAAACAAAGTTTTATATAACTTAAATTCAATTGAAGACTACAGAAACTCCTGTATAGATTTTATTTCAGGAGCAACAGACAATTTTGCTATTAAACTATTTACAGAAATAACAAGTTTTTAAAATTAGTTTTCAATGTATTCTTCGCTGTAGGCATAAGCATCTTGTGCTCTTTGGGGTGTTGCTGTAATGCCTTGGTATGATTCAGCTTTCATTTTTTCAATATAAGCTTGACCATTTCTTACGATTTGCTGCAACTGTGTTAAATCCGTATCAATGTTATTTAAAACTTGTTCTGCGTAATTTTCTGCCCCCTGTCTGATTTTCAATGCTTCATCCGCAGCTTGAATTCTAACATTATCGGCTTCTTCGAAAGCTTTTCTTTTAATATTTTCGCAGTCTTGGATAACTTGTTCTCTGATTTTTTGCCCTTCTTGATGAACGGCTCTCATGATTTCATTTTCAGAAAGTATTCTTGAAGCTTCATTTTGGGCGTCAGCGATAATTCTATCTGCACGATTTTGAGCTTCTATAATAATCTCATCTCTGCGTTTCAAAATTATTTCCGCTTCTTTAATATCTTCAGGAACAGAAGCGTTAATTCTATCCAAAAGACCTTCCATTGCTGAACTTTTGATTGTAACAAAACCGGGCATTATATGAAAGCCTTTATCCAACAATATATTTGCTCTTTCTAATAACTCATTAATACGAAGCTGACTCATAAAATTTTTCCCTATCTATTATTCTTTCTCTATATTATCACAAAAATATTTTACCACACATTCAGGTACAAATTTCTCAACATTTCCTCCTGCAAATGCAATTTCTTTTACAGCACTTGAAGAAATAAAACTATATTTTGGTCTTGTAATAAGAAAAACGGTTGTTATTTCCGGTGCTAAAGCATTGTTCATTTGTGACATTTGCATTTCATATTCAAAATCGGAAACAGCTCTAAGCCCTCTAATTAATATATTTGCACCTTTTTGTCTTGCATATTCTATTGTTAAACCGTCGAAACTGTCAACCTCAACATTTTTAATGTTTTTTGCCGCTTCTTTTATCAATGCAACCCTGTCTGATGTTGGTAAAAAACCTTTTTTTTCATTATTTTTAAGCACAGCAATAATTACTTTGTCAAACATTTCTGCTGCTTTTATCAAAACATCTAAATGTCCTTTTGTTATTGGGTCAAAGCTCCCTGGGTATATTGCTATTTTCACCATTAAATCCTTATTTGTTCTACAATAAAATAATATTACAAAATTTAAACAAGGTCAGTTTTAGTTAAAAAAACTTTACGTCTTTAAACTAAATCATCCTCGTTTTCTGTTATTGGTTTTATAGGTAATCTAAAACCGAATTTTGAACCTTCATTAATTTTAGAAGTTACAAAAACTTTTCCTTTGTGATGTTTTTCAATTGTAATTTTCACCAAATGCAATCCCAAACCTGTACCTTTTACTGTATGCGTATCGTTTTCGACACGATAAAATCTGTCAAAAATTTTTCCTAAATGTTCTTGTGGAATACCGATACCGTTATCCTCGACGGATATTTCTACAAAGTTTAAGTCTGAAGCCATTTCTGCCCTTACTTTTATTCTGGTACCATCAGGAGAATACTTGATTGCGTTTGATACTAAATTATTTAACGCTCTTAAAATACTGTCTCTATTTAGCATTATGATAGGCAAATTTGGTTCTTTAATTATAGAAATAGCTATATTCTTTTCATCAGCCAGTATTTTCATTGACTCAACTGACTCTTCGACCAGATGGCAAACATCACATTCTTCTTTTGCAAAATTCGCCTCAGGTGCTTCAAGTCTTGAAAAATCCAAAACATCATTCACCATTTTGTGTAAACGGGTTGTTTCGCTATTAATAACGCCAATAAACTCTTTTCTCGTGTCTTCATCAAAATCATCAGGGTGAGAATATAAAGTATCAACATATGTTCTCAAAATTGTCACAGGTGTTCTTAATTCGTGACTTACGTTAGATATAAATTGACTTTTTAATTTATCAACTTCAACTTCTCTTGTTACATCTATTAATACAATAATATAGCCCACATAATCTTGATTTTTAGAAAACATTGGAGAAATAACTGCTTTTAAAACCTTTTTGCCTGCATTTATGTTAAATTCAAGCGGCTTAATTTCGATTATATCCAAAGGAGTATCTTTAAACTGTTCAATTTTTTCTTTGAAGCATAATTCGCCATCGGCATCACAGTATGATTGAATTTTTGTGTTTAAAATTTCCGATTCTTTAACGTCAAGAATTTTTTTAGCTGAATTGTTAATTAAAACAACATTATCATAATTGTCACAAACAACAACCCCGTTGATAATAGACATTAAAACTGTTTCAAATTTGTTTCTTTCCAACGTTAATTGGTCGATATTTTGTTCTTCATATACATGCAATCTTTTAGACATGTCATTAAACGCAGAGATTAATTCTTTAACATCTCCACTTGCATCTTTATCTTCCAAAATATAACCGAATTTGCCGCCGGATATTTGTTTAACTCCGTTGTGCAGCCTGTGTAATTCTCTTGTTATAAGCCAAGTATTTATGACGGCGACAGCACTTAATACCAACCATGCCAAAGCAAAAACAACAAACATTGAGTTTTTTGTTGCCCAACTGACAGATTTAATCATTTTTCCAGAAAAACCGACTGTTACAGAACCGATATTTTTAACTCCGCTTTCCGTTTGTACACTCATAGGGGCAGATACGCTGGATTTTGTTTCTTGTGCTCTTTCTTTTTGGGTATCTTTGCTGGAGTAAATTATCTTGCCTTTATCTCCTTTAAACTCAATATAAGAAATACTATCGTTCGTTTCCATAATAAGTTTTGTATGATATGCAAGCGTGTTATATTTTTGAATTTCATCAATATTTTTAATGAGCTCAACGCTTTCGATGGCTATTGTTTTTGTTAATAATTGAGACAATTCGTTATAACTTTGATAAAGTTTTTCTTGAACTTTATTTGTTAAAAAAAGTGCAACAGCAAAGATTAAAAGCGTACTTGCTATTAACCCTATCAGTATCATTCTGTTTTGGGTATTTAAATTTAAACTCCATTTATTCATTAGTAAATTTTACAACAACTCCAACAATACATGCAAGCAAGAATTTTATTCATCAATTATATCAACAATGTTTCCGTTTGTTTGTGATGAAAATCCATATTTGTTATGCAATGCAGATTTTTTTAAACTGTCATTATACTGCTTATACAAGACGTTTTTTTTGGCTTTCAATAATTGTATATTCTTATTTTCTTGTTCATCCAATTTTCTTATTAAACCGCGGAATATTTCAGCAAAATCACCACTGATAAATTTTTTGTTTTCTTTTATTAAGTTTAATAATTTATATTTTTGAGACATCAAATTATTCGCTTCTTGTTCGTCATCTTTAACAATTGCATTGTAGATAGAAATACTGCAACTATAAAGTTGATTTAGCAAAAGGTCCATTTGAGAATTGTTACTCATCAATATCCTCATTTTGTTGGGCGGCTTTTTCCTTGTTTGCTATTTCAATAGCTTGTAACCACGTTGTTCTCAATTTTTCAAGGTGAAGAATAACCTCGTCCAATAACTCAGGACGATTTTTAATATTCGCTTCTACTAATCTGTTGTAAAGATAATCATATAAGGCATACAGATTCTTTGCCATCTCTCCACCTAAATCCATGTCTAATGTTGTCATAAATTCAAGAACAATTTTTTCTGCAGCAATAATGTTGTTGTGTGCTTCAATTTTATTTCCTTCTTCATACGAAGTTTTTGCTTTTTTTAGGAAATTAATAGCTGCATTGTAAAGCATAATTAGAATTTTTTCCGGCGGAGCTGTTTCTAACTGAGATTTTTGATACTGCTTTATATATGGATTTTGATTCAATTTTATTTTCCTTTTTCTCTTATTATACTTCATCGAAAAAATTTTTCCAAATATTTTATAAAAACTTGTAGAATATAAAAATATAAGTTAAAATAAATAAGTGATAAATAAGGAAATAACAATGCAAGATGAAAATAAAGTCGTAAGCCTTGCCGGTGCAAAAAACAAAGAAAAACAAAAAGAAAAAAATGAACAACACACAACGAATACGGGTTATGAGCCTGTATATTGCAGTTTTTGCGGACGTCCTAACACACAAGTTGTTAAAATGGTTCAAGGCCCCGGCGTAAATATTTGTTCGGAATGTACAATGATAGCTGTCCAATATCTTATTTTGGACGACAGAATGCCATCGGGTGAAGCTCAAAAAATATTAGATTTGTTTTGGAGCAAAATATAAATGACTAAAATCTCAAATAAACTCCAAGTTAGAGCAGAATTGTTAAGTGCTGTTAAAAAGCTTGAACAAGGTGATAAGCATACGCAAGAATTTTTAGAAGAAATTCTTACACCACTAAGGGACTTCACTGATAAAAATACCATCTTAGATATATTAATCAAAGAAATTATTTCTGCATCTACTGATACCAGATTTTTGATTTTATCTTTTTTAATTGAAAATCTTGTACCCAAAGAGATGTTAGAAGCAGAGCTTTGGCGCTTGTTGGAACAGCCTCATATTAATGATATTTCTAAGTCTAATATTATTAATATTTTAAAAGATTTGGGTAATCAAATTAACTATGAAAAATATACAGAATATTTTGAAAATCCCGATTCTGTTATAGATGCTGATACAGAGAAAATGCTTAAAAGTGCAATCTATAATCCGGAAGCGCTTATTGATTTTCTTGATTTTATTGAAGCTTTACCTAAAACGGATAAAAATTTATTGATAGATTCTCTGTGTGAAGATTATGTAGGGGAAGAGCTTGCCAATTTATTCATTCCTGTTTTGTATGCAAATCCGAACTCAGAACTATGTAAATACGCAATAGAAAAATTGGGAGAATCTCGTTCAGAATTAGCACTTCAACCTTTAAATTTTATAATGAATTTTACAACCGACAATGAAATAAAATCTAAAGCTAAGAAAAGCATTTCCGCTTTAAAATTATCCGGCATCAGAGAAGATAAAACGACTGGTTTTTATAAAAGAGTTTTTGAAAATTCAAAAATTGATGAAGTTTATACAAGTTTGCCTGACGGGCGCGGTAATGTAGGTATATTAGTAAGCAGAAAGCGCCTTCAAAAAAACTCATTACAGATGTTCGCAGTTGTGTTTAATGATTCAATGGGCCTCCTTGATTGCTTTGGTTTTAATGATATAACTACAACTGAATTTGATAGAATTGTTAACAAGTTTTATTCCAATCAGGAAAAAATCGGTATAACTCCTTCTGTTGCTAAATTATTACTGGAAAATGCAGAACAAAAAGCACTCAAAGTTACCGGTAAAGTATCATATGAATTTGTTTGTTGGAAAAAACTTTTATTTGATGTTGAAACTGTGTCAAATTCTTTGAATGAAGTTCTTTCAAACAAATTAGAAAATATAGACATAACGTCAGACCATCTTAAAAGACTATATTCAACCGGAGTATTTGATAAGTGGTTTTTCCATAATTCAGATAATGAAGACTTTGACTTGTTGATTAGTAAGATAGTAAATATTTTGCAATTGAATAAAGATAAAGAACAATGTTTTAAAAAGATTAACTCTCAAACAAAATTAATGTTTTCTCAGATTTGGGATGAAGAAAATATCAGAAACATAGAATTCAGGCTCTTGTTGACGGCTTATTTGCTAAGTCTTAACGGAATGGCAGCATTTGCTAATGTTATGTATTCTATAATTTTTAATGAAGATGTGAAAAAAGAATTGTTAAATAACATTCTGAAGGTTAGTATTCACGAGTTTTATTTGAGAGAAAAAGCTAAATATCAAAATACATCTATCTCTACAAATATTTTTTCAAAAAGAAATGAGGCAAACAAAACTCTTGTAAATAAAGCTATGCTTGATGAAATTATTAAAATAACAGAAACAAACTGGGGTTATTAATGGAGCGCATTTTAGGCTTAGATATCGGAACTAAAAGAATAGGTGTTGCAATCGGTGACGACTTGGGTATAGTCATATCCGGCAAAGAGGCTGTTTTAAGAAAACCTGAGAGTAAAGCTATAGAAAGAATTAACCAATTATGTAATGAATATGGAATAAAAAAAATAGTTATAGGAATTCCGTATCACGCAAATGGGGATTTCGGAGAGCAAGCTCAAGACTGTAAATCTTTTTCAAAATTGCTAGAAAACAAGTATGAAATTTTTTATGAAGATGAGAGATGTTCAAGTTTTGAGGCAGAGGAAAACTTAAAAAATCGTGGTATTAATTTCAGAAAAAATAAGGAATTAGTAGATATAGAAAGTGCGTGTATAATTTTAAAACAATTTATTAATAGAAAGTAGGAAATTATGAACGAAATGAATGAAAATGAAGTTTTTAAAGCTCAAATTATTGAAACTGTTGATGAAGACGGAAAAACTGTCGAGCTTGAGTTGCTGGACATTATTGATGTGGAAGGCGTTGAATACGCAATTCTTAGAGAAGTTGAAGATGGTGACGATGATGATATTGAACTTGAAACTGAGGCTGTACTGATGCGATTGATTCGAGACGGAGAAGAATTTATATTTGAAACAATTGATAATGATGAAGAGTTTAATATTGTTGCAGAATATATTGAAAGTTTAGAAAATGAAGAAGACTAAAAAAAATGTTAGAAGCTATTGAATACATAAAAAGTATAATTAATGACTATGAGCCTGAAACAGGGATTGTTTTAGGCTCCGGTTTGGGCGAATTGGCTGATGAAGTGGGCGGAAAAAGAATTCCTTATTGCGAAATTCCGGGGTTTGAAAATTCAACAGTGCAAGGTCATAAAGGAAGTCTTGTTTTTGCTGAAATTGACGGTAAAAAATGCGTATTTATGCAAGGACGTTATCATTTCTATGAAGGTCATAATTTACAAAAAGTAACTTTTCCTATCCGCATATTGAAAAAATTAGGCATTAAAAATTTAATATTAACAAATGCAGCAGGTGGAATTAATTCGAATTTTCAATCAGGAGATTTAATGTTAATAACTGACCATATTAATTTAATGGGGACAAATCCGTTAATTGGGATGAATGATGACTTGATTGGCCCAAGATTTCCGGATATGAGCGAAACTTATAAAAAACGGTTAAGGGATATTGCTCAGGAAGTCGCTATGAGCCTGAATATTGAGCTTAAACAAGGCATATACGTAGCTTCTACCGGTCCAAGTTATGAAACACCGGCCGAGATTAAGATGTTAAAAATTATGGGGGCTGATGCTTGCGGAATGTCTACCGTTCCTGAGGCCATAGTAGCAAACCATGCCGGTATAAATGTTTTAGGTATTAGTTGTATAACCAATATGGCCGCGGGGATTCAAAATACGCCGTTAAACCATGAAGAAGTTGTTGAAACAGCAAATCGAGTTAAATCAAATTTTAAAAATCTTCTTATTAATTTAATTAAGAATATTTAACAGTATATATTATAGTTAGCAAGTAATAACAAAAGGAGATATGAATATGAAATTTAATTCCTATAACACAAGTGGCACGAAAACCCCTATTTCTATGCCTTTAGCTTGCCCCCCCCCCCCCCGAAAACTAAAGCGTAGCAAGGATTTTAAGCGTTTTGCTTTTACTCTTGCGGAAACTCTTATTACTTTAACCATTATTGGTGTTATTGCTGCTTTAACTGTTCCTACTTTATTAAATAAATACACTAAGCATACTTATGTTGTTGGTTTAAAAAAGGCTTATGCTCAACTTCAACACGCTATGAAAATGATTCCTATCACAGAAGGCTGCTCCGCAGGTGACTATGATTGTGCCGGCATGTTTGAGGACTGGGGTAAAGTTACTAATATTGACGGGCAAGATTTTGGGAGGGATCCGAGGAATAAACAGGCTTATTTATTATCAAAACAATTTAAAGTACAAAAATTATGTTATGATGACTATGAAGAATGTCCATTTTTAAAAAATTTTAGACCATGGAATGCCCGCGGTACAGGCTTTGTAACAAACGATGGAACAACTTGGAGTATCACTTCCTCGACAATAGGAGTTGATATTAACGGTGAAAAAGGCCCAAACAAATGGGGGCGGGATATGTTTTTATTTGATATAGTAAACCATACCCAAGAGGGCATAGAAGAAGGAGCCGTACTACCGTACGGCAGCAAAGGACACCATAATGCCGGGGGAGGCTCTTATTGGCAAGATGGTAACAACTGCGGAACATATATAGCCGCAAGCGGAGGGCTTATCTTAAATGTAACCTGCACAGGCCGCGTTCTTGAAGAAGACGCGATGAATTACTAATTTTTAATCTCTTTAACATTGTACCCAACAGAAACAAATGAGGGGTTCAATACTCCCACGTTTGCTTATTATTACGAAGCTGACGCAATAACAGAAAAGACAATATTTATTAAATTACACTCCTCACTAATTATTGTATATTCTGAAAAATGTTGTAAAATATATCTTGTAACTTATTAAGAAAGGAGTTTTTATGTGGGAAAAAGATTTAAACATTAACGAAATCAGAGAAATTCGTGTTAAACCAAACGTATATTTTGGAGTTGGGGCAATAAAAAAAATTGACGATATCGTTAAATCACTAAAAGCAGAAAAAAATGTAGACAAAGTAATAGTCGTTTCAGGTCGTGGCGCCTATAAGGCAACGGGTGCGTGGGATTATGTTGAAACAGCATTAAAAAACAATGGTATTGGCTACATAAATTTTGACAAAGTAACACCAAACCCAACAACTCATCATGTTGATGAAGCAGTAAAAATGGCATTGGATTTTGGAGCAAAAGCTGTTATTGCTATAGGTGGCGGTTCGCCTGTAGATGCAGGGAAAAGTACAGCTATTTTGATGGAATACCCAGACAAAACTTGCAACGACCTTTATGAATTTAAATTTGCACCTGAAAAAGCAGCGCCAATCATTGCAATCAACCTCACACACGGTACAGGCACAGAAACAAACCGTTTTGCTGTTGTAACTATACCTGAAAAAGATTTTAAACCAGCAATCGCATATGATTGTATTTATCCATATGCATCAATTGATGACCCACAATTAATGACAAAACTTTCACCCTCTCAAACATTATATGTTTCAATTGATGCGGTTAATCACGTTGTTGAAGCAGCTACGTCACAAGTTGCATCGCCATATTCTATAACATTAGCAAAAGAAACAATAAGGCTGATTGCAACTTATTTGCCAAAAGCTATTGCTAATCCGGAAGATTTAACTGCCAGATATTATTTATCTTACGCATCTTTATTAGCAGGTGTAAGTTTTGATAACGGACTATTGCACTATACTCACGCATTAGAACATCCTCTCAGTGCAGTTAAACATGAGCTCTCTCATGGTTTAGGTCTAGCTATCCTTTTACCTGCTGTTATTAAATACATTTATGCGGACAAAGCTAATGTCTTGGCTGATATTTTAAGTCCAATTGTTCCAAATTTAAAAGGAGAACCTTCTGAGTCTCAACTTGTAGCTGAAAAAGTAGAAAAATGGTTATTTGATTTGGGTGTAACTCAAAAACTTTCTGATGAAGGATTTACGAATGGAGATGTTGAAAAACTGACATACCTCGCATTTAATACCCCTTCTTTAGATGGATTGTTAGGAATTGCACCAAATAAAGCAACTGAATCTATTGTTTCTGCAATTTATTCAGAATCCTTAAATCCATATAACAAATAAATAAATTAATTTATTACTAATAATACGCACACTCTAATATAAGGTGTGCGTATTGTTACATTTTTTTACGAAAAAGCAATTTTCCTATTAAAAATATCTTTTTACTAATATAAGGATATAAGGGATATTTTTATGACATATACCATAAAAAAGAACGATACGCTTGGCACAATAAGCGCAAGATTTGGATTAACTATTTCTGACATTAAAAAAGCCAATAATCTTTCAAACGTAAATTTAATTAAAGAAGGACAAACATTAGAAATACCATCTTTACAAGTTTTTCCTTATAAAATCAAAAAAAATGACACACTAGGAAAAATAGCAAAACAACACAAATTAACGACAAAAAACATTATTGATGCAAATCCAAAACTGCGTTCTAATCCTAACCAATTAAAAATTGGTGACGAGCTTATTATTTCAAAAAAAGAAGATCCCCCCAAAAAGACTATTAACAAATCAAAAGAAAGCTATGATGAATTCAAAAACAAAACCGC
Organism: Candidatus Gastranaerophilaceae bacterium; assembly: GCA_045636305.1. Lineage (GTDB taxonomy): Bacteria > Cyanobacteriota > Vampirovibrionia > Gastranaerophilales > Gastranaerophilaceae > RGIG2134. Next base: position 63,092 of record JAZTXF010000133.1, read on the forward strand.
CGAATTAGAATCAAGTGGCAAATACAATGCTGAAAATCGTTATGGTTACCTTGGTCGATACCAATTTGGCAAAAAAGCATTAGAAACTCTTGGCGTATACGAACCGCTACAAGAAGAAAAACAATCAAAAAAATATAGTGGAAAATTTACAGGGAAATATAATATCTTTTCAAAAGATAACCTGTTAAACAACCCTACTATACAAGACTTACTTTTTGATAAATACAAAAGAGCTCAATGGGCAGAAGCAAAAAGTGAAAGTCTACACAAATATTTAGGTAAAAAAATAACTTATGGAGACAAAAGCATAATAATTACAGAAGCTGCTATTTTAGGAGGAGCGCAATTCGGCGTTGGAAATGTTAGCAAATTCATTAAATCCAATGGTAAAGAAATATTCAAAGATGGTAACGGGGTCCCCATTACCAAATATATGGAAATATTTGAAAATTATGACGTAAAAAAAATTACTGAGCCAAAATAAAATTTAAACTCTTCCGTACATATCTTCTAATCGTTCTATATCATTTTCATCAAGAATATCACCACGTTGAACCTCTAAAATTTTAACCGGCTCATCATAAGGATTTTGCAAAGAATGAACCTCTTCAATAGCCAAATCTATATGTTCCCCTGCTAAAAGTTCATATTTTTCATTACCTTTTACCACTAGGGCTTTTCCTTCTAAAACAACCCAATGTTCAGAACGATGATGATGTAGCTGCAAACTAAGTTTTGCTTTCGGATTAACCATTATGCATTTTGTCAAAAAGCCTTGCCCCTCTTGAATAACAGTATAATATCCCCAAGGTCTGAAAACTGTTTTGTGCACTTTATGAGAATCATCATTTTTTTCTTTTAACTGATTGTATATTTTTTTTACTTCCTGTGTTTTTGTTTTGTCACAAACTAAAACCGCATCCTCTGTTTCAATAACAATTGTA
>JAZTXF010000134.1:0-18193 GCA_045636305.1 Candidatus Gastranaerophilaceae bacterium
CTTTCTCAGTTTTTACATCTAGATTTGAGAAAGTTTATTTAAAGCTTCTGTTGCTACAGCTTGAACATTTGGGTCTGCATCTTTTTTAGATTGTTCAAACATAATAGTCAATAGAGGTTTATTCTCTGCATTTGCAATGTATGAAAGTGCTGCTAACGCTGAAGCTCTAATCATTGGGTTCGCATCAGCTTTTGCAATTTTTACCACATCATTAATCATTGGCAAATCTTTCATCTCAAGTTTTGTTCCTTGAGCTTTTTCAACTTCTGAAGATAGCAAGTTTTGCAAGATTGCAATTGTGTAAAGTGCAAATTGTTTATTTCTTTCAGCTACTTCCATTTCAGAAAGTTTATTTGCTTCTGCTGTTTGCTCAGGAGTGAGCTGTTCACCTGAAATCATTTTTTGTCTGAGTGTTAATTGTTCAGGACTTGGTGCTTGCATTTGAGTTGTGTCTTTTTTGATTATGTTTCCTAAAGCGTCCATTACTTGTGTATCAAGAAGTTGAACCGCGTTAGGTGTATTTGTTTGTGCTGTTTCTGCAACCATTTCTATTGCAGACAATTGTGCATCAGCATCAGTTGAGTTTAACTTGCTTATAACTTTATTTAAATCAAGGTTAACAGGAGTAGACGAAGGAGCTTCCACTTGTGGTTTTACTTGAGCTGCCTCTGCTTCAGCATTTGCTACCGGTATTGACTGAACTTGTACCGGTGCAGGTACAGTTTGTACCGGAGTCGGAGCCACATTAACTGTTGCATTTGCAGTTGCCGGTGCCGGAGTTGTCATTTCTGTAATTACAGGTGCAGGTTCAACAACAGGCGTTTGAACTACCGGTGTTGGCACAGGAATAACAACCGGAGTTTGTGGTGCATTTATGATTTGTGGTTGATTATTAAGAACAGGTTGAGGGACAACAACTGAAGGAGGAACAATTATAGGTTGAGTCGTTGTTGTTTTTGTTGCCATTGCCTGTTGAGCAGGTACTTGCGTTGCTGTTTGGGGGATTGTTGCAACTTGGGGGGCTACTTGAGGCAAGCTTGATTGTGGCATCATTGATTGAGGAATTTGAGGCACAAGCGGTGCTGTTTGAGCTGTTGCCACAGTCGGAGCCTGAACAGGCAAAGATTGAACCATAGGCTGAGCTACTTGTGTCGGCATTGTTTGCATCGCAGGAGCCATAGCAGGAAGTTGATTAACAACTTGTTGCGCTACCGGCATGTTCATGTATGGATTTGTGTTTGGTTGATATGCATACATTGGATATGCGTGAGGCGCAGCTACAAATGGAGCATATGCGCTTGATTGAGGCATTGCGTATGGGTTGTAAACTGCCGGTTGATTGCTGGCATATGGGTTGTGAATGTCGATTTTCACCGCATTGTTTTGCGGTAATGCCTGTGAGGCATAGGATGTTTGAGATAAAAATCCTGATGGTACTAACGGAGGCATAGTGTTTTGAATTGGTTGGATCATTTTATTCCCCTTATCTAGATGTAAAGTATATTTTTTATATCACACTAATAATAATTCTACTTTATAAATATCTATAAATATTTTTTATTGCTTAATTTTAAAAATATTTTAATATTTTGTTACAATTCTCAAGCTGAAATAAACTGAACGAAAATGCTAAAATGTAAAAAAGACGCCATATTTGACGTCTTTTAAACAGTATTGATGTGAATGCAAATTATTCAATCATATCCAGTCTGCGTTTGTGTCTGCCACCTTCAAAACCGGTTTTGAGCCACATATCAACAATATCCAAGGCTAAGTGTTCACCAATAACCCTTTCACCCAAACAAAGAATATTTGCATTGTTATGTGCTCTGGAAACGCGAGCAGAGTACGTGTCCGCAATTGTAACCGCTCTAACACCTTTTGTTTTATTTGCGGCAATTGACATGCCCAAACCTGTTCCGCAAATCAAAATCCCTCTGTCGTATTTTTGTCCGGCAACATCTTTTGCCACCGCCTTTGCAACCTCAGGATAATCACTGGACGCCAGCTCATATATTCCATAATCTTTAAATTCAAGACCTCTTGCGTTTAAATAGTCAATTACTTTCTTTTTAAGGTTAAAACCGCCATGGTCACAGCCGATTGCAATTTTTAATTTTTCCATATATACCTCCAAATAATAATGCACACGTAATTATACCATTATTTTTTTTATTTAACAAATATCAATTTTTATAATATAATATAACGTATGAAAAGTTTTAAAGTAAAAGTTTTAGCGTGGTTGGTGAGTGTTCTTTTTAGAATGCTTGCGCTTGTTGTTAAAATCAGGGCTGTGAACTATCCTCAAACCGGTCAGTTTATACTTGCATTATGGCATGGCCATCAGTGCGTTTTATTCAATGTAAGGCCACTGGAAAATTTGAATGTATTAATTAGTCAGTCTAATGACGGGCAGATTGTTGCCACAGCAGTTGAAGCATTAGGGATGAAAACGGTTAGGGGTTCTCATGGCAGAAGAGGCACGGAAGCTACTTTAAAATTAATCGAAAAACTTGAACAAGGACAAAATATAGCAATTACGGTTGATGGACCTAAAGGTCCTAACAGAGTTGCTAAAAAAGGAATAGTTAATATAGCTAAACTTGCACAAGTTCCTATTGTTCCGGTTGTTTGGCATTCTCATTCAAAATGTTATTTTACTTTTAATTCTTGGGACAAGATGTGTTTTCCGTTAGGACCGATTGATTCTGTTGCTTTGTATGGTGAGCCTATTTATGTAGCTCAAGATTCTGATGAAGAAGCCATTGAAGTTTATCGAAAAAAAATTGAAGATGAATTAACTCGTTTGGAAAAAGACTTAGTAGAAAACTATGATGATTATTCCAATATTGCATCTTAATTAGCAAATGTTAAAAAATTGTTACAATTATGATTTACTAGATTTTAGGTATGGTATGAATATTTAGTATATACTCAGTATTTACTAAAGTGATAAAACTTGTAAATATTCTAAATTACAGGCTTTTAACCTAAAAATATTGCGCAATTTTTTATTAAAAAAGTATTTTATTAGTATATAAGAAACAGATAAATTTCAAATAAGAAATAATCTGTAAAAAAGATTTCATAACCGAAAGGTTATTAATAAACGGAACGGGAATAGGTATTTAAAGGGGCATTTGCCCCTTTTTTTTATTAATAATTCATCGCATCTTCTTCGAGAACTCGACCAGTGCAGTATAAGTCGTAGATTGCAACACTTTCTGTTGTGCAGAGATTGTTATCTTTCCAATATATATAGCTAGAGCCAGAATATAATTGGTCTAATTTTGAACCGCTAGGTATAATAGTTCCTTGTTGTATATTATTTCTGTTTTCATATGCAAGATGAAATAGAAAAATATCTCGTCCCACTTTATTTGGACCTTTTTGACCATTAACGTCAACATAGGCATCCCAGAATGAATCTGAATTTGTATATTGCATACCATCTTCAGTTATGAATCCAGCATTACCATCGGTTTTAGATACAAAAGCACATTCGTTTTCCTCATATGTTAAACAAAATTTTTTAATTTTAAACTGTTTGGAAAGTAAGTACATTTGTTTTTTAGTTATATCTCCCCCAAAATCCATCCTATCAATATTTGAGACAGGAATATCAACATATTGACCATTAGATAACCAATAACTTCCTTGAAGCATGCCAGCGCAATCGAAGTCCCCCGCAGAACAACCTTCGGTGATAGGAATCATTTTCATAGCATTTTGAAGTTGAGAGTAAGCTTTTTTAAGACCTACAACATAAGTATGCTAAGTATATTTATTTAACAAATTAGGAACAGTTAAAGCAGCAACAACACCAATAATAGTTAAAGTAATAAGGGTTTCTGCAAGAGTAAATCCTTTAAAACCATTGCTATGCTTTAGTTCTTTAGGTGTGGGAGCTAAAGGCATAGAAAGAGAGGTTTTAGTGTCACTAACTATATAGCTGTCAAATGTCATTATTGTGCCTCCAATTATTATATACTTCTTCATTATAACAGTATTTTTAATACTTGTGAAGTGCTATGTGAAAATAAACCTGTCATCTTGAGGGAAAGCACAAATCGTGGCGGTTTGCTCTGAATCCTAGCCAGATGAACTTTAGTTCTTAAAACTAGCTGGTAGAGAGGGGGCAGCTGCCCCAAGATCGAAGGATCTCTTTTATTAGTCATGCTGACTTTATTTCAGCATCTTACCAATGAGCGCTGTTAAGTTGAGGAGAGGCACTGCGAGCCTGTCTGCAGGGCGTGCGTCGATATCAAAAAAAGAAAGTAACGTGAAAAAGAAATTTTATTAATGAACCTCTTTTTATTCTTCATTTTCTTTTTTTTTGTTTTTAGAATTATGCAAAAAAGCAATCTTAAACAAGATTGCTTTTTTTGTGTCTATTTGATGTTATGCTTATCATTTTGCTAGAAATTCTTCTAACTCTTTGTTAGTTTCTTCTGTTTTTGCTTCAAGCTCTGCAGATTTTTCTTCATCATTATTAAGGAAGTATGTCCTATTTGCCTCAAAGGCTTTCATTATTAACTCATACATTTTTGTATAATAATCGCTTGAGGTGTCGCTTGCGGCTGAGTATTTTTCAGTAGCTTGAGTTATGAGCGGCAGTCCTTTGTTGACAACTATTGAGTGTTTTGTGTTTAGGTTGAGTGTAACCGCTGTATATTTTTCTGCAGCTTCTACATCATCCCACATGTCATTATTATTCAAAGAATTTAAATACTCGTCGCTTGCAGTTTTTAAGTCTGCTGCGATAATTTCGCCATATGATGCAGTTAAGTTCATCAACTCATCTCTTGTAGGCATTTTATTTCCGCCTGCGGGAGGTTGAGTTGGTGTACTCTGTGTTGCGTCTTTGACAAATAGTTTATCAGTAGCTAAACCTTCAAGAATATTCTGTAACGAGCCCGGATTTGTGACAATTTTGCCATCTTTGTCAATATATTGAACTTTATCTGCAGGAATTTCTTGTTTTGGCACGCCATATTCTTTTACAGAAACTGAACCATCAGAATTGAGATTTAATGCACTTTGCTCAATTCCGTTTTCATCGTATTTGAGCACTTGCCCTTCGCCCGTAACTTTGTTTTCAGTTGTAAAGGCATCCAATTCTCGATATGCTATATCCCTGTATTCAGTATAATATAAAGGTTCTTCTTCATACTTGTCTGTATAGGTGTCGTCATCATAAGCTCGAACTTCGTGACCCTCAAGAGCTTCCGGTAATTTATTGTATGGTGGGCCGTCATCTTCTGTGCCGTTAAGCCATTTGTCGAAATTTTTAACTGACTCATCATCAATAGTTAGTTTGTTTTCGACTCGGAATTCGTGTCCGGTACCCTTAGTTTCGTCATAATACGATGCATCAATTCCGTCTTTACCAAAGAACGTATTATCTGCACCTGCCGCAAAGAAATTGTCAGCACCGGTTTGCCCCATTGCAACGTTGTTGTTTCCGTCCATCCATACTACATCGTCACCGTCAGAGAGGTCTACTGTATTCTGGTTTCCGCGCATTTTAACTAAATCGTTGCCAACAGAACCGTAAATCATGTTCATATCGCCTTCAACATCAATTGTATCTGAGCCTTTTCCCATATCAATTGTGTTGCGGTTACCCATAAATTTAACATTATTGTCTATATCTGTATCTTGTGCTGATGTAACTTTTAAATCGCTACCTTCAACATTAACCTTGCCATTTTCTACATAATAAAAGACATTGTTAACTGTGCCTGAAGCATTTTCAAAAGAATATGATTTTCCATCAATATCTATAGTTTTTATTTCTCCGGGATGTAGTTGAAGATATTGTCTTTCTACTTGTGGAGTAGATGTCGGTGGTGTATTGTTACCACCTGGGGTTTCTCCTGTGCCAGGTGTTTCTCCCGTTCCTGGGTTTTCTCCTGTGCCCGGGTTTTCTCCTGTGCCAGGGGGTTGTGTTGGTACATTTGTATTGTTTCCAGAATTGTTTGTACCTGCATTTGATTTCAGCCAATTCATTAGTAACTTATATGACGTTTCAGCCGTATTGCCTTCGTTGTCTAAGATGTCAAACATAGCAATACCATCTTCGTCAGAAACATTTTCAAAAAGAGTAGCGTCTCCGGTCAATTTAGCATTTTCCCAAAGAACTTCCAAGTCTTCTTTTCCTAAGTTTACTTTTTGCTGATCTTGTAACAGGTTCGTAGCTTGAGCCTTGATAATCTCAGGATCGATTCTGTTTACGTTCATTTTTTTCTCCTTATCGATAGACACATATATATATTTCGTTAATCGACCACCTTTAATAAAAACTTTAGTACTAAAAAAAAAATTTTTTCGAAACCCAGATTATCAGCGAAATTTGCTTTGTTTACAATTGTTAACACACTCTTTTACTACCTTCATTATTAAGAAATATTTAAAAATTTTGTTATTTAGCAAAATAATTTAAAATATAAAAATGCAAGAACTTAATTATGAGAAAATCCAAGCGGAAACTAAGCGCCCAACCAGATTGTGTAACCATTGTGGGATGTGTATGCCAATTTTGGATGTAAAACATTTAAAAGATGAATGGTTTTCGCCGCATGCGGTAAGAGGACCTGTCGGAATATGGGATGATTATCCTGAAAATTGCGGTTATAGCGGTTGGATTTTTTGGGAAAGAGAAAAACAAAAACATTTGGTTAGAAAAATTAAAGAAGAGTTGTATGCTTTATCCTTTTTCTCTGATGAAATGCTTGTGGCTAAAGACGAAACCGCTAAACAAAAGCGCGAACGTTTAGCTAAGCAAATTTCTCATTGGGATAAGCATGGCGGACAAAACTGGTAATTATATTTTAAATAATTTCCAAATCCAATATTTTATAAAATTTACGGATTGTTTGTACAGATTATCAATTTCTGTAATTTTTTTTCTTATTTCTTTTTTGTATTCCAATTCAACTGTTTTATCCAGATGAGAATATAGAAGAGCCATTGCCTGTTTATAATGTTTTTCACTTACGTAGCCATCAATCAAATGCATTCTTATTTCATTATTGTCTGGTTTTAATGTGTGGGCTACATACAAATAGCGAAGATATTCTTTGCTGTTGTTTATTTTTTGCATGATTAATGCTAAATTCATAAAATATTGAGCATTTTTGTTATCCAGTAAAATAGCTTCATTGTAGAAAGCAACGGCGTTTTCAATAATACCCAATTCCGTATAGCAAGATGCTATCAGAGCATAAGCTTCAGGCTTATGAGGATTGTAATCTAATAATTTTTTTAAAACGGAGATAGCTTCTTCAAACTGCTGTAATCCTACATAGCACAATGCTTTTATATAAAAAGCTTCTTCGTTGTTTAAATCTAACGCTAAAACTCTGTCTACCATTGTTATTGATTTTACAAAATCATACATTTTTAAATATATTTTCGCAGCTAAAATATACGCATTAACATATTTTGGATTATCAGAAATAACACTTATAACTAATTTAGCGGCATTTTCATATTTAGCACTATCAAAATATAGTCTGGATAGTTCAAATCTGTAATCAGAATTTTGTGGGCACAATTCCACTAATTTTTCTTGATAATATATAGCTTGTGCTTTTTTGTAGAGGGCTTTTGCTATTTTAGTTGCGGCTTTAAGATAATTTTCATCTTTTTCTTTATCTCCATAAACAAAGAAATTAAGCTCTTTTTCAGCACGATAAAACTTATTTTCATCATAATAAATATCTACCAAAAGCAGCATTGCTTCTTTAAATTGCGGGTTACGTCCCAAGATTTCTGTCAGTAGTTGTTGTGATTTGTTTAATTCACCTTGTTTATAATATAAATAGGCTTGAGCGTATCTGTATTCATCAACATCAGGTGAGGCTGAAATTGCTTTTGTATAAAAGATTCTGGCTTCGTTTAATTGCCCGTTTAAAAAATATGCTGTTGCTAAATTATAGAAATAAAGCCCGTCATATTTGTGCTTTATTGCCATAGAAAACAAACTTATAGCTCGTTCATAATTGTTTTTATTTAATTCAATTTCGCCACATAAATTAATTAATTTCGCATTTGTAGTTGAGTTTAAGAATTTTGAAACTGTATTATATGCCTCGTTTTGTAGTCCTAGTTGATAAAGTGCATAGGCGTAATAATATTGAATATCTTCATCGTGAGAGTTTTTTAAGGCAATTTTAGCAAGAACAGAAATTGCTTCTTGGTATTTTTGTGTACGGCATAATGCAAATCCATAATATTTGTTTAATGTATCAGAATGATAATTTGCTAAGGATTTTTCTTGATAGAATTCTATTACTGTATCTGGTTCATTCATATTTAATAATGATGAAAAATAAACAGAATAAGCTTCTTCTGAAGGATATGAGAGGATAAACTTAGATAACAAAACTTTAGCTTTATCGTAGTTGAATGAGTTTAAATAATGTAAAACGAGTTTTGATATAATGAATACGTCGTCTGGGCGTTTTTCTATAAGCCTTTCATAAATAGAAATTGCAGAAGTCGGATTATCAAGCAATATATGTATATCTGCGACTTGAGACAATATTTCAGTATTATCAGGGGATAATGTTAAAGCTTTGTACAAAAGCTCCATTGCTTGTTTGTATTTTTCTTGGCGCTTTAGTTCAAATGCATCTTTCAATAATTCAATAACTTCTTTATTTTCCATAATTTCTCCTAAAAATAGCTTATCAAATTTTCTTTAATAAAACAAATAGATATAATTTTGTAACTTTTTGTAAAAAGAAAGATAAAAAATATAAAGTTGACATCTGAAAAAACCGTATTAAATCAAAGATAAATGATATGTGTTATAAAAGGGAAAAATATGTACAGAGATTATGAACGTGAAGAGCAGACAATGAAAGACTTAAAAGAATTGGTTGCAGATATTGAATCAGCAAAGGAAAACATGTCAATATATTGTAAATTAATGAAGGAAATCTTTCTTTCAGGCTCCGGTAAAAATTAATTCGTTTAAAAAGCGCCTTTAATGAAGGCGCTTTTTAAATTTGCAGCAAAAAAAAAGTCCGACTTTATCGGACGACTTTAGTTAAATTTATTTATCCCCTAATCTCTCCAAGATTATTTTTTAAATTTTTTTTTAAAGTTAATAGTCTTTTAAATTTTTTTAGTTTTCATTTCTTCCATTCTAACAATTGTCCCCAATACTGAACAGTTAACCATCACTCCTTTCGGTAGTTCATTTCCTCTCAACTTGTGTTATTATCATACTCTTTTATAAACCAAGTTCAAGCAAATTTTTATAAAAAAAATTTACAATTAACCATGCCCCCTATCATTACTGAATAAAATTAATTTTTACAAACTTAATGAAGAGAATTTAATGAAATTAGGTAACAAAATAATTAATTTTTTGTTGACAATATAATCTAAATATGCTGCTGAAATATGCTATAAATAATGATTTTTTTAAAATAAATTTACAAAAAATCGCTTGATTATTAATTATGCTTGTGTTTTGATAATATCAAGCTCGTCATCAACCTATCCTCAAGGCATAAGCCTAGGCAAAGATGAGTTTGCGGCTGGTTTTAGCAGTTAAAACCATAAGGAGAAAATTAAAATGGTAAAAATTAGACTTAAAAGAATGGGCTCAAAGAAAAACGCTTTCTATAGAATCGTTGTTATTAATTCTTCAAGCAGACGTGAAGGCGCTCCTATCCAAGAGCTTGGTTACTATAACCCAAAAACAAAAGAACTTAAATTAGATAAAGCATCTGCTCTTGATTGGATTAAAAAAGGTGCTCAACCTACTGAGACAGTTGCTTATCTTATCGAAAAATCTGATAGTGAAGGTAAATTAGTTTACCAACAAAAAACTGAGAAAAAGCTTTCAAAAAAAGCTCAAGCTAAATTGGAAGCTGAAAGAGAAGCAGCAAAAGCAGCTGCTGAAGCAGCGGCAGCAGAAGAAACTGAAGCTGTTCCTGCTGAATAATTTTAGAGGGAAAAAACACTTATTAACCGCTTCTATGAAGCGGTTTTTTTTGTCGTGTTATGTTATCTGGTATAAAAACAATTAAAATTACTCGTGAGAAATTACAAAAATTACTTCTTCTGTAAAGAAATTTGAAATTGCGCGTATTAATATTCCTTCTCTAACTTTTGCTCTGGTTAAATAAAGTGATTGTAAAATTTTAATATCTCTTTTGTGGCAAAATTCGTAAAAATCATTGATTGTTAAAAGGTGGATATTAGGAGTGTTGTACCATTCAAAAGGCAGTATTTTGGATTTTGGCATTTTTCCTTTAAAGAATAGGTAAAATCTAACCTTCCAATATGCAAAGTTTGGAAAAGACACAACCACTTTTTTACCGACTCTAAGCATTTCTTCAATAACGTAATCAGGTTTATCCGTTGACTGCACTGTTTGGTTTAATATCACCCAATCATATTCTTTGTCAGAAAACCCTTTAAGTCCTTCATCAATATTCCCTTGCACAATGGAAAGTCCTTTTTCAATTGCAGAAATTGCTGAGTTTTGGTCTATTTCTATTCCAATTCCTTTAACATTTTTTTCATCAATAAGTTGTTTTAAAAGTGCTCCATCTCCGCAACCTAAATCTAAAACTTTAGCATTCTCATCTACAATTTCAGAAATTATATTATAGTTTAATCTCAAGCCTTTTGTCTGTCCGTAGTCTTTGCTTTGCCCTAACATATATGCTCTACCTTATTTAAAAAACTTTTAATAATTTTTGTCTGTGTTTCAAATTCTAGTAAAAATGCATCGTGCCCGCAAGGACTTTGAATTTCGCAGAATGAAACATCTTTATGCGCTTTTATCAGTGCATTAACTATCTCTTTTGACTGATATGTTGGGAACAACCAATCACTCGTGAATGATATTACCAAAAATTTTGCATGCGAATCTGCAAAAGCCTTTTCTAGCGAACCATATCCCTGAGCTGTGTCATAATAATCAACAGCTTTGGTTATATATAGATATGAGTTCGCATCAAACCTATTTACAAAAACTCTACCTTGATGCTCAAGGTAACTCTCTACCTCAAAATCAATATTAAAATCAAAATCTGGTTTATCCTTATCCTGAAAACGACGAGCAAATTTATTCTGCATAGCTTCTTCACAAAGATATGTAATGTGACCGACCATTCTTGCAATAGAAAGCCCTCTTTCTGGTTGTTTTTCACTATGATAATAATTACCATTATTAAAATTTGGATCAGAAAGAATTGCATTTCGTCCAACTGCATTAAATGCTATTGCTTGAGTAGATAGTTTACTAGTTGAAGCTATTATAATGCAAGCGTCGACTATTTCTGAATGAGTTGTAGCCCATTCAAGCGCTTGCATTCCACCCATAGAACCACCAGCTACCATAAGCTTTTTAACACCTAGATGGTCTATAAGCTTTTTTTGAACTTTAACCGCATCACCCACGGTGATAACTGGAAACTTTAGCCCATATTCCACACCTGTTTCTGGGTTAATTGAACTCGGACCCGTCGTACCAGAACAACCGCCCAACATATTAGAAGCGATAACAAAGTATTTATTTGTATCAAATGCCTTGTTAGGACCAATCATATCATCCCACCAACCAACTTTTTTGTCAGTAGATGCATGTTTTCCAGCCGCATGTGCATCACCAGTTAATGCATGCAAAACAAGCAAAGCGTTGCTTTTATCAGCATTGAGTTCTCCGTAGGTTTCGTACGCAATATCATATTCGCTCAATATTTTTCCACTATCCAAAATTAGTGGTTCATCAATGTGCAAATATTTCGTTTGTACTATCCCGACGCTGTTAGTCAAATTAGCCCCTTAGATTATCTATCAACTCATTAATTGTACTTGCTTGAGTCTCAATCTCTTCTATTCTTGCTTTTGTTGTTTCTATAAGCTCTTTTGGTGCATTAGAAACAAATTTTGGATTATTAATTCTTCCATCAAGAGATTTTTTCTCATTCAACAATTTTTCAAGTTTTTTATTTTGACGAGCAATCTCTTCATCTATATTAATTAGTCCTGCAAGTGGTATTATAATTTTTGAGTTTCCAACAACCGCTGATGCTGATTGTTTTGCAACAGGAGCATCTTGTTCGCTAAAGCTGATTTTTTCAACTCTTGCAAGCCTTTGTAGATATGATGTTACCTCTTCAAAAATAGCTTTTTCTTCTTTTGAAGCTCTAATATCAATATCTATAATGGTAGAGACAGGAATATTCAAACCTTGACGAGCGTTTCTGAGTGATTTGATAGTTTCAAAAACGAGTTCCATTTCTTGTGCTTCTTTAGCAAATTCAAGTTCTTTAGCATATACAGGAAAATCTGAAAGCATTATCGCTTTTTGTTCTTTTTCCATAGGAATTAACTGCCAGATTTTTTCTGTAATATGTGGCATTAGAGGATGAAGCATTCTTAAGGTTATATCAAGCACATATCTTAATACTCGTTGAGTATTTGCTTTTTCTGCTTCATTTCTTAATTGAATTTTTGCAATTTCAACATACCAATCACAATATGAATTCCAGAAGAAATCATAAAGAATATGGGCCGTTTCACCAATTCTATAAGTTTTAATATTTTCATTAATTTCTTTTGCTGTTTCATTTAACTTATTTAAAATCCACTTATCAGCGATTGTTAGATTATTAAAATCTATTGATTTGTTATCAACGCCATCTAAATTCATAAGCACAAAACGAGAAGCGTTCCAGATTTTGTTAGCGAAGTTTCTTCCATATTCAAATTTATCGTTAGAAACTTTTATGTCTTGTCCACCATATGTGCAAAGTGAAACTAGTGTGAATCGAAGAGCATCGCAACCATATTGGTCAATAATTTCAACAGGGTCTATTGTGTTACCTTTAGATTTAGACATTTTTTGACCATGCTCATCTCTGATAAGTCCATGAATATAAACAGTTGAAAATGGTGCCTTTCCTGTAAATTCATAGCCCATTGTAATCATCCTAGCAACCCAGAAGAAAATAATATCAAATCCGGTTACTAGCACTGAAGTTGGGTAGAATTTTTTAAAATCGGCACTATCTGTATTTGGCCAACCCATTGTAGAGAATGGCCATAAGCCAGAAGAAAACCAAGTATCAAGAACATTTGTATCTTGAGTGTATTTTGTTGGGTCTGGGTTTTCTTTTGCCACAACCATTTCACCCGTTTCGTTGTGGTAATATGCTGGAATTTGATGTCCCCACCATAATTGGCGAGAAATACACCAATCACGAATATTTTCCATCCATCCAAGATAATTTTTAGTCCATCTTTCAGGGATAAATTTAATTTCTCCAGTATGAATAGCTTGAATTGCTTTTTCTGCCAAAGGTTTCATTCTAACAAACCATTGTTCAGAAAGAAGTGGTTCAATAGTTGTTCCGCATCGTTGGCATTTACCAACATTGTGCTCATGGTCAATTACTCTTAGTAATGACTTGTTGTTTTTAAGCATTTCAACAGTCCATTCACGAGCTTCGTAACGATCTTTACCATGAATATTCGGAGGAACATCGCCACAAGCAATCATTTTACCCTCTTCGTCTATAACCCAAACAGGTGATAGATTATGGCGTTTACCTACTTCGTAGTCATTAGGATCGTGTGCTGGAGTAATTTTAACAGCACCTGTTCCAAATGACTTATCAACATATTCATCTGCAATAATAGGAATTTCCTTTCCTGTTAAAGGAATACAAACCTTCTTGCCTATCAAATCTTTATACTTAAAATCGTCTGGATGAACAGCAATCGCAACATCTCCGTACATAGTTTCAGGACGAGTTGTTGCTATTAAAATTGCACCAGCTTCATCTTTTAGTGGATATGAAATTTCCCACATATGTCCTTGCTCTGTTTCGTATTCAGTTTCAATATCAGATATTGCGCTTTGGCAACGTGGGCACCAGTTTACAATATATGCGCCTTTATAAATTAAGTCTTTTTCATAAAGTTTTACAAAAACTTCTTTTACCGCGTTAGAACAACCTTCGTCCAAGGTGAAACGTTCTCTAGTGCGGTCAAAAGATGCACCTAGTCGTTTACATTGGTCAAGAATACGACTTTTGTGTTGATTAGCCCAATCCCAAGTTCTTGCTAGAAATTTATCTCTACCTAGTTGATGTCTGTCTGTATTTTCAGTTCTAAGTTGTTTCTCTACAACGTTTTGAGTTGCAATACCTGCGTGGTCTGTTCCCGGAACCCAAAGTGTTTCATAACCTGACATTCTGTGATATCTGACCAGAATGTCTTGTAGTGTTTCATCAATAGCATGTCCCATGTGCAAAACGCCTGTGACGTTAGGTGGAGGAATTACTATTGAAAATGGTTTTTTAGGACTGTTTGCATCAGCCTTAAATGCTTGTATATGTTCCCAATAACTATAGATTTCTTTTTCTGTTGTTAGTGGATCGTAAACTGTTGGTAGTGATTGTAAATCTATTGTTTCCATTATTTATTGCCTCAATGTATCTAATTCCATAACTCTAGCATATCACAAACGAGTAATTTTCAAAAATTACTCGTTATAAATTTCATTGATAATTTTATCTTGAAGTTCTATTGCTTTTTCATTTGAACCAGCAAAATTTGAAATGAGAATCGTAACTATGTGTTCTTCTCCTTTTTGGTCAGTTAAATAACCTGCTATTGTACTTATATTCGCAAGCGTACCTGTTTTTCCATAAAAGTTATTTTTTAACTCAGGCAATCGTTTTGATAAAGTGCCAATTTCTGGTTGTGCGAGATTTTCTTTTATAATGTTAAAGTTTTTGTCTTGTTGTATTCTAAACAAAGCTTCGCTAATCCAATCTGCAGAAAATAAGTTATTTCTTGAAACTCCACTTCCATCTGCAAGAACAATTTCTTCAAGATTTAATCCAAGTTTTTTATAGTAGCTTTCAAACATTTTATAAGAGTTTACAAAAGTTCCTTGTCCTTTTTCTTTTACAGCACCAGCTGTTTTGAACAATGTTTCACTATAAAAGTTATTACTATTTTGTAGTATTTCAACAAAAAGTGGACTTATATCGTTTGATATTGTATAAATAGTTTGAATATTTTTTTGATACGCTCCAAGCATTATTGGTGAATGTGAAATATTTCGTCCTTTTAGCAGTAGTGAAAGATTTGTCAAGAAGAATCGTTCTGGGTTCCCAATGGGTATTTTAATATTTTTTGAAGTTGCTATTGTTCCATACAAATATACAATATTAGGCGAAATAGAATTTTGTCTATAAATAGAAATTTCATCTTTATCCCCGGTTGTAACCATATTGATAATAGTAGCAGCACCTTGTTCAAGCGGTGTTATTTTAGCTTGTTGGTTAGGTGTTGTTGGAGTAATTTGCACATTCAATGTATTATGATTTAAATTATAAGGGCTTATTTTAGCCATTCTTGGGTTTGTTTCATCATCCCACATCCAGCCAATACCCCACTCATACCTGTCTAAATTCTTGTCATCAATATAAATGTTGTTAATGTCTTTTTTAGGCAATTTGCTTATTCCTTCTTTAAGTTGACTTATTGTCAAAGAAGGATCACCTGCCAATTTTATATATACATTATTGTTTACATCAATTCCTATTTTTGTTTCGTATTTATAATCAATACCAAGTGTGTCTAACGCTGCAGTGAAAGTTAAGACTTTTAAAACAGAAGCAGGGTGTAATAGTTTGTTTTGATTGTATTCATACTCACTAAGCCCAGTGCGTGCATTTTTTACAGAAATTGCAACTGTAGCTGTCTTGTTAAGGGTAGACTTTTCTACAATATTATCTAAGTCTATTTTTTTAGCAAAAGCATTTTGTCCCAAAAGAACAACACATAACGTCGCTATTATAGATAATTTTTTCAATTTATATCTCCTTTGCCATATATGGTAAACTTTGTCTATCTTTTAATATAGGAAAATTTTGTTTAAGTTTTTTTGATTCTGAAAGATCTATTTCGACTGTTTTTGTACAAGCTTCAAAGTCGGTTTGCGAAATAATTTTCCCGTATGGTTCAATAACTAATGAATGTCCCAAATTCCATTCATCGTCAATAATATGACCGCTTTGTGAAACAGCTATCATATATGTTTGGTTTTCGATTGCTCTAGCTTTAGCAAGAGTTTCCCAATGGTTTTTACGGTATTTTGGCCAAGCGGCTACTTCTACAAGTAAATCGGCATCTGAAGATGCATAAGTTCTGAAAAGTTCAGGAAATCTAATGTCATAACAAATACTCAACCCAATTTTCCCTATATCAGAATTTACAATTAAGCCATTTTCTCCAGACTTTAAATATTTTCCTTCGTTGTATTTAAAGTGAGAAAACAAGTGCATTTTATAATATTGGCCTAAAATATTTCCGTTTCTATCTAAAAACGGGCATGCATTTCTATATATGTTGTCAGATTCTTTTAAAATGTAGCTTCCGCCAATTACGTTAGAATTAAAGTTTTTTGCTATATTTTTTAAGAGTTCAATCGTTGGGCTGTTATCTATTGTTTCTGCATTTTCAATAAATGCTTCAGGATGCCAACCAACAGCAAATAACTCCGGTAAAATTATTAAATCAAAGTGTTCGCCGGCATGTGGTTTTAGCATTGTTTCAATATCTTTTAGATTTTGAGCTTTTACGTTTATTTGGGGTGCATTTTGAACTATAAGTATTCTACTTTTAGACATTTTATCCTCTACCTAGTGAAGATGTTCTTTCAAACATAAATCTAGAACTAGAAAGGGCTATACCTTTTAAAGAACAAAGACCTTTTTCTTTATCATAAACGCCTATTGAAGTTAATCGTGCACTTACAAGTTCATTCAAATCTTCTGGTGCAATAAAAAGTGCGCAATCTTTTGAACATTCTTCGTTGTTAAATGGACATTTTCTCATAATTTCTCCCCTAATCTAAGTTAATTATATCATTATTAAAAAAAATGGCTATATTTTATTTGGTTTGTTCCATTTCTTTTTCTTTTCGTTGAAGGTTGTTATATTAATTTCGTTTTTTGTGACAGCAACTTTTATTGCGTTGTCAAAATCTGTTCTGTATGTTGCAACATTGCTTTTTTGTAGATTATAACAAGTTTCGAAGCTTGGATGTCCGTACTGGTTTGGCCCTGTTGATAAAATTGCGGTTTTTATGTTTTTTTTAGTTAAAAATTTTGTGTTAGTTGTGCCGTTTGCTCCGTGGTGTGATACTTTTAAAATATCTATATTTTGAGGTAGATTCAATTTTTCAATAGTTTTTAAGTCTGCATCACCAGTGAATAATATTTTTTTGTCATTGTGTGAAAATATTGTAACGATAGAAGAATTATTTGTATTTGTGTTTTCTTTTTGAAAAATTTTTATTTCTCCAAAATTCAAAGGAATAATTTGCTCATTTTTTGGATAAAGTATATTTATATTTTTTTGTTTAGCTTTTTCAATAATTTTTTTAGCAAGTTCAGAGTCGTTATTTTTCGATGTTATAATATTTTTAATTTTAATCAAATTCATAAGTTCAGTGGCTCCGCCTGCGTGGTCATCGTCATAGTGTGTGATTATAAGATATTCAAGCTCTTTTATGTTTTTGTCTTTTAGATATTCATAAATGATGGCTTTGGCTTGAGAAAAACCTCCTTGATATGGTTTTCTGGCTGTATCAATCATTGAGTATTTGTTATCAGGAGTTTTGATAAGTATTGCATCTGCATTCCCGACATTAAAAAATATTGCCTCAAGGTTGTCATTTTTTATAGATACTGTAGAAAGTAATAATGTAAAAAGCCCAATCAAAAAGATTATAATTAATCTTTTTGATAATCCATTCTTTAAAATAAGAAATATAACTAGAATTAAAAAATAATATATAATGATTTGAGCAACAGAGCATTGTGGAACGATAATCAAAGAATTGTTTAAACCTGCGAAAAAGTTTGAAATATTCACAAGTACTGACAAAATTGGGTTTAAAAGCACATCAAAAATACCGATTACTTCTACAGGAAGTTTTGGAATCATAGCAAGCATTGAACTTAAAAAGCCCAAAAAACTTATTACACTTATAAAAGGTAAAGAAACAATATTTGCGATAAGCGAGTATGTCGCAAAAGTATTGAAATAATACATTTGAATAGGAGCAACCATAATCTGAGCGATTAAAGGAACATAGATTGCGCCGGCTATAGCTTGCGGGATGTTCTTTGTTCTT
>JAZTXF010000135.1:0-1989 GCA_045636305.1 Candidatus Gastranaerophilaceae bacterium
GTTGATGTAGCACCTGTGTATGAGTACCAGGATAACAAACGTACAGAAAATATTACCGGTTACCGCTACACAGTTGCTATGCCTGAAAAAGCTCTTGAAAAAATCAACATCAAGATTGACGGCAGACAGCTTGTGGAAAAACCAAACGGTTATGCGGAAGTTACATTTACAGGACTTGAGCTGTCATTGTATATGATGAACAATCAGCCTCAGGTTAAAGCAACTGCAACCGGTATATCATTGGTTAATAACAAGGCTTAATGGGACGCGGCACGGCGGAGATTTTTCTTAAAAAAAGATTTGCCGTGCCGCCTAATCCATAAGGGTTAGTATTACCCTTATGGATTACATGTAGCATGTAGCAAGAAAGGAGGCTACATATGTCAAATTCACAATCACGCAAATGGACTTTGGTAATAAACAATCCGCTTGAGTGTGAGTTTACACACGAGCGGATATGCAAAATTCTGATGAGATTTTTTCCTGACTATTTCTGCTTGGCAGATGAGATTGCAAAAACAGGAACTTTTCATACACATATTTTTATATACTCCCACTCTCCTATCAGATTTAATACAATTAAAAACCGCTTTCCTATTGCACATATTGAAAAAGCATTAGGAAGTGCAAAGGATAACAGAGATTACATATTAAAATCAGGCAAATGGGAAAATGATGAAAAATCAGAAACGAGCCTTGAAGGAAGTTTCTATGAATACGGAACCTTGCCAAAGGAACGGGATGAAAACAATCCTAAAATGAGTAAGCTCATTGAGAATATCCGTGATGGAAAGCAGACAACCGAGATTATAGACGATGCACCAGAATTTGCATTCAGGATAAGAGATATTGATTCTCTCCGTCAGGTTTTAAGTTCAGAAAAGTATTTGTGCGAAAACAGAGATTTATATGTAACATATATTTTTGGTGCCAGCGGAACAGGAAAAACAAGAAGTATATATCAGAAGCATAGCGCCAAAGACATTTGCAGAATCACAAATTACCGTGCAGGTAAAGGAATTAATTTTGACGGATATACAAATCAGGAGGTTTAGGTATTTGAGGAATTCAATTCACAGATACCCATTGAAGAAATGCTAAACTATCTTGATATCTATCCCCTTAACCTGCCCGCAAGATATAACGACAGAACAGCGTGTTATCAGACAGTGTATATCACGTCAAACATTCCACTTTCAGAGCAATATAAAAACGTGCAGAAAGATAGGCCGGAAACATGGAAAGCATTTTTGAGAAGAATACACAAAGTTTTGGAATATAAAAAAGACGGAACGATTATTGAAGGGAGTGCGAGCTATGAACACTCAAAACAAATTTGAATTAGAAAGAGATGCAGGACTTAAATATCAGTTCTTAAGATTTAAAATGGGCATTCTAAATATATTTTTTAAGAAATGGACCTGGGTTGCAGTAGTTGCATACATCTTCATTGCAATTATCTTCAAGTATTGGCTTGATATATGGACCTATGATGCCTCAGATATTGGAATGAAAATTAATAATATCGGTTTCAAGATGATGTTCCCATTCTTGTCTATTGGTGGATTTATAGTTTTAATCGTATTTTTAGGAACGCCTAAAGATGCAAAGAAAATCAATCAAAGTTTAAATATTGTAGGGCTTGTCAATCATGCCGGACAATCTCCGTTATTGCTTAAGAAATATAAAGAATACGGTATAACCATTATGAAATTTGATCCAAATGGCATTCCCCTTTCAGACTGGGAGGATAAAAAAGAAGATATTGAAACTGCACTTAATATGCATATTGAAAATATTCGATATGGCAAAAGCAGAGACAAAATCGTATTGCAAGCCATATCTGGTAATGAAAATCTGCCTGATGTAGTTCATTGGAAAGACAAGTACCTTTCAAACGAAGATTTTACATTAATCTTTGGTCAAAGCAGAACTGGGCAAACTAAAATCAACATGGCAAAGATTCCGCACATATTGCTTGGCGGTTCA
>JAZTXF010000136.1:0-5974 GCA_045636305.1 Candidatus Gastranaerophilaceae bacterium
TGTATTTTCAATACCATGCTCTTTTACTATATAATGTGCATTTTTATTTCCTTTGCCATCAAAAGTTCTTACTCGAACTCCAGCTTTATCAGATATTTTTGATTGAACAATAAAACCTTCTTTAAGTCTAAGTTTTTTGCCTTTACCTATTTCAATAATACCTGAATATGCTTTTCCATCTACAATAGCTCGTCCTGTAGTTTTATCAAATTTGACTGCTTTATGAAACTCTTTCATATTACTAAAATGCATTTTTTTAAGTGGAGCCAATGGCTTAGAAGCCACTTTTGCAACATCATCTACAGCGTTTGAACCCACTTTAACTGTATCATCAATGACTTTAGCTCCTGCTTTTACACCATTATCTACTGACTTTGCTTCCGCTTTTACAACATCATCTGCAGCATTTGTAAAGAATTTTTTAATTGCCGCGCCGTTTCCTTTTAATAAAGCTAATGCGCTAACTGCTAATGCTGCAATAGCAACTGTTTTAAGAACTGTATTTGTTGCATTGTTTTCTTTTTTAGATTCTACAAAAACAGGTCTTTCTTGATACTCTACAACTTGTCTTTGTGGTTGATAATTAGCACCATACATTGGTACAAAACCGTTTGAAACTTGCATAACTTCTTCCTTCCTTTATAACTAATTTAACATCACTCATTTATAAAAAAAAGAAAAAATCATGAAATTGCTATAACTTAACCCATCACATCATATCATATCATATAGCAGATTATAACTGGGTTTTAAGACTTTACAACCCGTCTTTACATTTCTTCATATTTGCGATTTTTAGAAAAATTTACAAGAAAATTTTCAATCGACTTTAGTTATTGAAGTGAACTGGTTATAACGGGGCAGACACCCCTTTCTAATCAGCCAATTATACGAAAACAATGATAATTATTATTGGCGAACAAATAAGTCATGTACAACAAGTAATATTAATGCTCCTGATAACACTCCATATAATGACTATAGCTACACAGGTCAAGTTCTTGAAGAAGATGCGATGAATTATTAAAAACAAAAAAGAGGGAATTAAAACCCTCTTTTTTGTTATCCTAAAAGGTCTTTCAATAAAGTATTTACAGTTTGTGGATTTGCTCTTCCTTTTGTTTCTTTCATAACTTGACCAACAAAGAAACCGAACAGTTGTTGTTTTCCGCTTTTATATGCAGCAACTTGATTTGGATTTGAATCCACAATTTTTTGACAAATTTCTTTAATTGCTCCTTCATCAGAAATAACACCCAAACCTTGTTTTTCAACAATTTCTTCAGGATCCCCGCCTTCTTTTACCAAGGTCATAACAAGATTTTTCGCAATATTATTTGAAATTGTTCCTTTTTCAATTAATTGAATAAGCTTAGTTAAGCTTTCAGGAGTAATTTTTGTTTTATCAATTGTTATATGTTCTTCTTTAAGATAAGCAGTAATTTCACCCATCAAGAAATTTGAACCGATTCTTGCATTTGCTCCTAATTCAAGCATTTTGTCGTAGAACAAAGCTGTTTCCATTTGATCAACAATAACATTTGCATCATAAGCACTCAAACCAGCCGCTTCATATTTAGCTCTTTTTTGTGCAGGTAGTTCCGGCATAGATTTTCTAATATTTTCTACCCATTCTCTTGAAATTTCTAAAGGCATCAAATCAGGCTCAGGGAAATATCTATAATCATGCGCATCTTCTTTTCCTCTCATTGATTTTGTAACACCTTGGTTATCATCCCAAAGACGAGTTTCTTGAATAACTTTTTCTCCGGACTCAACAACTTCTATTTGTCTGTCAATTTCATATTCAATAGCTCTTTGCAAAGCTCTAAAGGAGTTAACGTTTTTAATTTCTGCACGAGTACCAAATGTTTTTGAACCTTTTGGCATAATAGAAATATTAGCATCACATCTCATAGAACCTTCTTCAAGGTTTCCGTCACAAACCCCAAGATATCTAACAATACTTCTAAGTTCTTCCATGTAATCTTTTGCTTCTTCAGCACTTCTCATATCAGGCTCGGAAACAATTTCTAAAAGAGGTGTTCCTGCTCTATTTAAATCAACTAAAGAATAACTTGAACCTGCTAATCCATCTGCTCCTGCGTGAACTAATTTTCCCGCATCTTCTTCAAGGTGAGCTCGCGTTATTCCTATTCTCTTTCCTTTAACATCTATATAACCGTTTACGCAAATAGGCTCATCATATTGAGAAATTTGATACCCTTTTGGTAAATCAGCATAAAAATATTGTTTTCTATCAAATTTACATCTTGAAGGAATTTCACAATTCAACGCTAATCCCAAAAGAATCCCCATATTAACACATTCTTTATTTAAAACAGGTAAAACCCCTGGCATACCAAGAGTAATAGGGCTAATTTGTGTATTTTGTTCTTTTCCAAACTCTGTTCCGTCCGGTGCAAATATTTTTGATTTGGTTTTTAATTGAGCGTGAACTTCTAAACCAATAACGACTTCATATTTATCTCTTAATTCACTCATTTCTAACTCCCGCATATATATTTTAAAAAAATTATATCATAAAAAATAAAGAGAAATTAATTATCTTTTTTATATAACCAACAAGCAACTTTTGTTTTCTCAAATAAAGCAAGTTCCGGAGTTTTTTCATTACAAACATCCATTACATTATTACATCTAGGATTAAACGGACAGCCAATAATAAAATCATCAATACTTGGAGGTTGACCTTTAATAGGTTCTAATTTTTCAGAATTTATATCAGGTATAGCTTTAAATAATGCTTTTGTATATGGATGTAACGGTTTTTCAAAAAGAGTTTTTTTGTCAGTATATTCAACAATCCTACCTGCATACATAACTGCTACAAAATCGGCATTTTGAGAAACCAAACCTAAATCATGTGTAATTAATATTATTGCTGTTTTTTCTTTTTCTTTTATTTCTTTTAAAAGCGTCATTATTTGTGCTTGAACAGTAACATCAAGGGCTGTTGTTGGCTCATCAGCTATTATTAAATCTGCATTACAAGCAAGAGCCATTGCAATAATTATTCTTTGTTTCATTCCTCCTGAAAGCTCATGAGGATATGCTTTTAATCTTTCTTCTGCGTTTGGAATTTTAACTTCTTTTAATGATTTTATAATAATTTCTTTTTTGTTTTTTAACTCAGGTTGATGTATTTTTAATATTTCTAAAAATTGATTTTCTATTGTATACAAAGGATTTAGTGCTGTCATTGGGTCTTGAGGAATTAATGCTATATTTTTTCCTCTTATTTTTTGCATTTCCTTTTCTTTTTTTAAAAGCAAGTCTTCTTCTTTAAATAAAATTTGACCTGATTTTATCTGCGCTTTTTCAGGTAAAAGATTTAAAATACTCATCGCACTAAGAGTTTTTCCACAACCTGACTCTCCGACAATGGCAAGCATTTTTCCTCTTTCCAAAGAAAAACTAACATCTCTCAACACTTGTTTAAAACCTGTTGAAAAATTAAAACCTAAATTTAAATTTTTTACTTCTAATAATGCCATTAATAAACGTTATTTTTTAATTTTCCTGAAAAATATGAATTTATATTATCTATAGTAATTTTATGAATATTACATATTGCTTCTTGCGTATCATAAGCAATATGTGGAGTTATTACAACATTATCAAGTTTTGTAATCTCGTGGTTTAATAATATTTGTTTTATGGTTTGTTTGTCAAGATAATCCATATCATATTTTAAGTCTTTATCATTAAAAGATTCTTCACACTCTAAAACATCCAAACCTGCACCCTTTATAGTACCAAAAGATAAAGCCTTATACAGTGCTTTAGTATCTATTAATTCTCCTCGGGCAGTATTTACTATAATTGCATTTTCATTCATCAAAGATAATTTTTCTTCATTAATCATATGATAAGTTTCTTTTGTTAAAGGAGAATGCAAAGAAATAAAATCAGAATTAGCTAAAACATCATCTAAATTTAAATATTTTAAATCATATTTTTCTATTAACTCTTTATTTTTAAATAAATCATATCCCAAAACGTTCATTCCTAACCCATGAGAAATTTTAACTAACTCCGAACCAATAGAACCAACCCCTATTATTCCAATTGTTTTTCCTTTTAATTCAATCCCCGCTTCATATTTTTTTCTTTCATTATCCAATAAACTCAAGTATGATTTTGAAATATTTCTGCAAACATCTAAAAGCAAACCTAAAGCAAATTCTGCAACGGTTCTGTTTCCATACCCTCTAGAATTAACAACTTTTATATTGTTTTTTTTACAATAATCAATATCTATATTATTAAATCCAACACACCTAAGAGCTATTAATTCCAATTTAGGAAAATTATTTAATATTTTTTCCGACAAAACCGAAATTGTAAAACAAGAAATAATTTCAGATTCTTTCATTTCTTCTGTTAAATTTATGGAAAAATTTAAAGACTTTTTTGTAAAGAATGTTTTATATTTTTCAAAACATTCTTTTTCAAAAAATAATTTATCATAATCACTACAATCAAAAAAAGTTATTTGTTTCATAAAATCTCCTGCTTTTATTTATATAAATCAAGAGATTATTTTTTATAATAGACAAAAGATTAAAATTAAGCTTTATTTTTAAATTTTCTTTCTTTTATTTTTTTTATAAGATTTTCTCTTTTATTAGATAGTCTAATAAAATTATTCATTTTATTATAATCAAAATCATTTTCCCATTTAGAAATAACAACTGTTGAAAGACAATTTCCAATAAGATTTACAGTAGTTCTTCCCATATCAAGAAAATGATCAATTCCTAAAAGAAAGGCAACACCTATAATAGGATACCCAAAAGTAGAAAGAGATCCTGCCAAAACAACAAGACCTATTCTTGGAACACCTGCTATTCCTTTTGATGTAACCATTAAGGTAAGCATTAAAATTATTTGTTGCTTAATTGTTAAATCAATACCAACAATTTGTGTACAAAAAATTGCCGCCATAGCTAAATACAAAGTGCTTCCGTCTAAATTAAAAGTATAACCCGTTGGCATTACAAAACCTACAATATTTTTTGGAACACCAAATTTTTCCATTATTTCCATGGCTTTTGGTAAAGCGGCCTCGGAACTGGCTGTTGAAAAAGCTATTAAAATTGGTTCTGTAATAGATTTTATAAAATATTTTATTGATATTTTACATATTTTACAGATAATAAAAAGAATACTTGAAAGAAATATAAATAAAGAAAAATATAAAGAAAATATTACTTTTGCATAAGTGCCCAATATCTGTAAACCACTTTGGGCTATAGTTGAAGCAATAGCTCCAAAAATACCAATAGGCGCAAAAAGCATAACTATTTCCGTAAATTTAAACATTATATCTGAAACAGAAGTAAGTAAATTTAAAACAGGTTTTGATTTTTCTCCTATAGCACAAATTGCTACAGCAAAAATAACTGCAAAAACAACAATTTGTAACAAATGTCCGGTTGACATTGCATTTACTATACTTGTCGGAAAAATAGAAATAATTATATCTGACAAAGTTTCATTATTATGAACCATTGCCATAGACATAGCTGTTTTCATTTGAGAGTCTGTAATACTTACATCAAAACCTTTTCCGGGTTGAAATAAATGAGCCGAAAAAAGCCCTATAATAAGAGCTATTGTTGTAATTATTTCAAAATATATTATTGTTTTTAATCCAACTTTTCCTAAATTTTTAACATCACCATGTCCTGCTATTCCAACAACTAAAGTTGAAAATAATAACGGAGCTATAATCATTTTAATCATATTTAAAAATACAGCTGCTAAAACATGTGTTTTTACAGCTAATTTAGGACACAATACTCCGAAAATAACACCTAATATTAATGCTATAAAAATATATAAAGTAAGTTTTTTACTTTTCATTAATACCAACCTTTTTTATATTCTAGTATAAATATTATTTTTTCTAAATAATTTATTAAAATATATGTTTATTTTTGTAAAA
>JAZTXF010000137.1:0-5281 GCA_045636305.1 Candidatus Gastranaerophilaceae bacterium
ATTCCTTTTGTAAATCCTATTGATATTTATAAAACATATGATTTTAAATCTGATATTTATACAAAAGTAAAGGTCAGAGAAAAAGATGGAAATATAGGGCTTTTTGGTGTTGCAAATATCGAAAATATGACAATGAATTTGTCAGGTTATCAGTTGCCGAAAAGTTATATGAAATATAAATTTGATGGAAACAAAATATTTTTAGATACGGACTTATATGTGACACCTGAACAACATATAAATGCTTTGGGTAAAATTAAATACGGTAAAAAACCATTTATAAATTTAGCATTGAAAACAACAAAAATATATTTTAATGATTTGATTTTGTTGGTTAAAGCTACTTTAGATACATTTAATATTCAAAATAATTTAGATAATATTATTGGCAAAGGCTATTTTGAAGCTGATGTAAAGATTAAAACGGATTTTAAACGTCAAAAATCTGAGGGGTATGTTTCTGTAAAAGATGGAGGTATTGCTCATCGTTTAGCTGGATTATTAATTAAAGATTCTGTCTTAGATATATCTTTGGACAACAATATGTTGGATATTAAACAAGCTTATGCAAACATAAACGGGGTACCGTTAAAGGCATATGGGAAAATAGATAAAAAGTCTGTTGCAGATATTCAAATAGAAACTAAAGACCTTTCATTGAAAGAGTTGTATAATGCTTTTGCTCCAAAATCATTAAAACAACAATTTATATTGGATTCGGCAATAGCATCAATGAATGTAAAAATTCAAGGGGAACTTAAAAAAGCTCGTGCTTTTATTAATGTAGCCTTGGAAAAATTGACATTACGAGAGGCAAAAAATGCATTTACTATTTCTAATGATGCATTCGATGTCAGGATTGATACGCAGTTTCCTTCTTTAGATGGTGTTATAGTAAATAAAAATTTTAGATTTAATGTTCCTTCGACCTTATCTTCCGTTTATTTCCCATTTGTAGTTGTAAATATGGATGAGAAGGATATAGCTATAATTCGTTCAGGCTTTAGGCTTAATGAAAATTCAGTTATTAATTTTAATGGTAATATTTTAAATTATGTGCAAAATCCTTATATAGATTTTAATGTAGATGGTCGTTTATCAGCGGATGATTTAAAAACATTGATAGGAAAGCAAGCTGCTTTTTATGTGGATAGTAAAGGTATTATTCCTTTAAGAACAAACATTAAAGGTACCTTAAAAAAACTAGAAATAATAGCTCAAATAATGAGTGATGCGGAAAATTATTTTTCTCCGATAACATTTGACTTATTAAAAAACAAACAGAGTTTATTCCAGTTTAGAGCCGATTATAAAGGTAATCGTATAAAAATTAAAGATACAGGTGTTTTCACAAGAAATAATCCAGTGCAATTTAGTGGCATTATGGAAGATAACATGTTAAATACAATACCAGTTGCGACATTGACATCAACTATTACTAAATTAGATTCAGAACCTTATATAAATCTTTTAAAAATTTCTATACCAAAAGTTTTAAAAGGGACTATTTACGCATTAGAAAATTCTGAATTTAAGCTAGATAGAACAATGCTTTTTGCTTTTGGGGAAGCTCTTGCTCCAAGACTTAGAGGTGTTTTAAGAATATTTGATATAAATATGCCAACATTATTTACAACTGTGAGTGAAGCAAAGTTGGATTTGCAGACAAGGCATATGAGATTTAATGCTAATGATGTTTTAGTTAATGACTCTGATTTTAAAATTGATGGGAATATAAATCTTAACGCATTACCTTTGTTGGATGTAACGCATTTGAATGTAAATTCAGAAAAGGTAGATGTTAATAAGCTTTTGGCAGTAGCAGAAGCTGCTGCTAAACTGGTTCCTGAGCAAGAAACCGTAACAGTAGAAAAAACTTCAGTGCCTGCAAATATTCCTCTTGTATTAGAAACAGGACGAATTAATTTTAAATATATTGATGCGGCGCCTGTTGTTGCTACTAATACAACTGGGCATATTTGGATTCGTGATAATGTTTTTCATTTAGATGAGCTTAGAACACATTCGCTTGAGGGGCAAATTACCGGTCAAGTTATGATGAATTTGCTAAACTCAATATTAACTGTTCAGGTTCATGGGGAAAAATTTAATGTTGAAGAAGCTTTGCTTGTACTTGCTAATATGAAGGATTCTCTTTCTGGTACGGCTTCATTTGATACGGATATAACCTTAAATGCAGCAGCTCCAACTCAAGCTGAACAAATGCGTTCAATTAAAGGAAATGTCAATTTTGAAATCAAAAAAGGACAACTTGGACCATTTGGACGTATAGAAAACTTAATTTTATCTGAGAATATTAGAAATTCTAAGTTTTTCGAAACAGCAATAGGCTCTGTTGTTCATTCATTGACGACAATTGAAACATCTCATTTTGATTTAATGAATGGACATCTTTCATTTGAGAATGGAGTTGTGAATATTAATCCAATTACAACGCTGGGAAATGTTTTGTGTACACATATTGCAGGTAATATGAATTTGCTAACAAATGATGCAGATATGACACTTAGAGCTAAAATGGGGTCGCAATTCTCTAATATGCTTGGACCATTAGCGGCGGTAAACCCAGTTAATCTTATAAAAGTTACTCCTGGGTTAAATGTAATGGCAGCAAAAGCGTTTCAGTTTTTCTGTGAATCTATAACACAAGAAGAAATGGATGCGTTGCCTGATTTTTCAAAAGATTTTTCAGCTATGAGTACAACAAAATTTCAAGTTATATTGAGTGGAAATCTTTCTAAACCTTTGTCTATGTTTAAATCGTTTAAATGGTTAGCTTTAGAAAGTGAAATAGAGGCTGCTCAGAATTTTGTGAGTACATTGCCGGATCCATCTTTGGTTGAAAACCCAGAAACGGCAACATATGAACAAATTTTGGCAGCACAAGAAGCAAAAGCAAAAGAAGATGCAAAACTTATTAATAGAGTTAAGCGTTTTTTTAGCAAAGATGATAATCAATAAAAATATTTCTGATAAAATATAAAAGTAATAAACGAAAAGAGGTTAATTATGTTGACTAAAAATTGTAATCTTACAGCAAAATTTTCAGGTGTAGACTTTGGAAAGTATTCTTCAAATGTTTCTACATTTGTTAATGAGTTTGCAGGACGTGCAAACCAAAAAGGACAGTTCTTGAACTGGGTAAATCTTCCTCAAGAACAAGCTAAAAGAGTAGATGAACTTTACAGATTAGCAGAAGGTTTAAAATCTCAAACAGGCGCAAAAAAACTTAGCGTTATGGGTATTGGTGGTTCAAAACATACAGTTGAACATATGTTGTCAATTAATGGATTGAATGTTAAAGGTGATATTATCGAGTTTTATTCAGATGTAGATTCTGCGAGCTGGGAAAGATTTTTGTATAGACTTTCTGGTAATGTGCTTGAGTCTAACTATATGATAGCTTCAAAATCAGGTTCAACTTTTGAAACAAAGGACGGTTTCTTGAGAATTTTAGATTTGTTGGTTTCTGCATATAAAGCACAAGGTAAATCAGAGACTGAGGCTAAAATTGCTGCTAATAAACACTTTATTGCGGTTACTGATGCAAATGCTGAAAAAAGTGAGTTGAGAAGAACTTCTAATGAAAACGGATGGCTTGGTGATTTGTATATTCACGATGATGTAGGCGGACGTTTTTCTGCATTTGATGATCATGCGCTTTTCACCTTGGCATATGCTGGAATGAAAAAAGAAGATATGATTTCAATGTTGAATGCAGCTCAAGAAGTTTCAGCAGATGCATTGAACACAGATTTTCAATCAAATATTGCATTGAAAGAAGGTATATTCTGGGCAGATGCTAAATTAAGTGGTATTTTGCCTTCAGTTCATCAATATATGGGTGCAATTTTTGAAAATACTGTTTATTGGCACGCACAAATGCAGAATGAATCTGTTAAGGATACATTAAAACAAGTTGCGAAAGTGCCTGATGCAATGCATCATAGTGCAGAAGCACATTTCAATCCTGCTAATAAATTGGTTTTTGCTTTAACAGTACCACAAGATGCAGGTGTGTGCAGAGAAAATGCAGAAAGCTATATTGATGCGCTAACTAAGTCTTATGAAGTTTCAGGCGCATTTTTCCTTGAAGTGGTTCCAACACAAGGGATGGGATTGACTCCTTCAGCAGCAGGTGCGATGACTCAGTTAAGAGCGTTTGCAACCGTTTATCAAGAAATAGTAGAAAAAGTTGTCACAGGTACAGCATTTCCTGAAGTTCTTGATAGTGTACTTCAACCACACGTAGAGTTCTACAAAAAGAATCTTAAAGGCGGAGTAGTTGTTCCTGGTAGAGTTTCAAAGTAGGTAGGACTAAGAAAAAAGGCCTCTCTAAAGAGAGGTCTTTTTATTTATGGAATATCTTAATAATTCATCGCATCTTCTTCAAGAACTCGGCCTGCACAAGGCAAATTTAAATAATAACTGCTAGGTGTTGTACTTATGTCTTCTGTTTTACAAGTACTATGATAAGTTTCATTTCTCCAGTATCTTCCATGTTGATCTTCTCTTGTTATTAAGTCCATTGATTTTGAACCAAAAGGGATTAATCTACCTTGTTCAATTCCGTTTGTTTCTTTGTCTAATAATTTAAATGCAAAAATATCTCTTCCGCTAGCATTAGGACCTTTTGTTCCATTTACATCAACATATATTCCATAACTAATAAAAGTAAAAGTACTACCATCATCAAGTATTACTGTTGGTTGATTATCAAAACCAACTTTTGTGCATTCAGTTGCTGTATCTGAGTTAAAACATAATTTTTGTACTTTAAATTGTTTAGAGAAAAGATACATTTGCTTTTTTTGCCCATTGTCTCCAAAATCTTGTCCATCGATATTTGTAACTTTTTCCAAGGCCTGAAACATGCCAGCACAGTCGTAATCCCCTGCTGAGCAACCCTCTGTGATAGGAATCATTTTAACTGCGTGTTGAAGTTGAGCATAAGCCTTTTTTAAACCAACAACATAAGTATGTTTAGTGTATTTATTCATAAGTGTTGGTATTGTTAAAGCCGCAACAACACCAATAATGGTTAAAGTAATAAGAGTTTCCGCCAAAGTAAAAGCAAAACACTTAAAATTCTTGCTACGCTTTAGTTTTTTAGGGGGGCAAGCTAAAGGCATAGAAAGAGAGGTTTTAGTTTCACTAATAATATAGCTGTCAAAATTCATAAACACCTCCAAACTTCTACTTACATTTCTCATTATGAACGATGTTTGAATAAAATTCAAGCCCCTCTTTTTTAGGGGAG
>JAZTXF010000138.1:0-5342 GCA_045636305.1 Candidatus Gastranaerophilaceae bacterium
TCGCTAACCTTTTCTCCGGTTGCAATTTCATAAACATCTTGAGCAACTTTTGCAACTTTTATCGTCCCGCTTCTCTCATCTGATGAACCTATATCCTTGATATTTTCTGCAACCGTAGTTGCCTTACTGACACCTTTCACAATCGGATTATTAGCCACAGAACTAACAGCTCCCAATACCGCGCTTGCAGTCCCGATAACATCTCCCTGCTCTATTTCTTTTTTAATTTTATCAGCTCTTTTGACAACTCGAAGTGTTGTTAAAGCCGCGACCATCCCCTTTGAAACCTTCATAATTTTCAAAACTTTGCCGACCTGAATAAGAGATATGGCCAGCCCGCAAGATTTCATAACAATCTTCCAGACCTTTGCTCGATTATTTTTATGTCTTATTTTTCTTTGCTCGGCATTTTCTTTTTTGGGAATATGAGTATTTGCATAGTGTATGGAAGATATATTATCTCCGATAGACAACACATCATTATAACCCGAAATCTCTCGAGCAATCATCCACGCAAGCGGAGCATATCTCTTTTTTAATGTATCATCCATAGTGATTCACACTTCCTTCCAATAAATTAGCCAAATGCAAAGCATTTATTCTGGTTGGTGTTATATTTCCGCTCGATTTTTGAGCTTTTTCAAAACGAAGCTCTCGTAAACGTGCCGCCATTGGCGACTCATCTTTAGCAGAAGATGATATTTCTTCGTGTCCCGCCGCTCTTTTAGCTCTCATCTCTGCAATTTTTGCATGTCCTTTTTGCATAGATTCAGAATACGATTTTGTCGGTTTCTTTATAACATCTTTGGTTAAATCAGGAAT
The DNA here is from genome assembly GCA_045636305.1 of Candidatus Gastranaerophilaceae bacterium. GTDB lineage: Bacteria > Cyanobacteriota > Vampirovibrionia > Gastranaerophilales > Gastranaerophilaceae > RGIG2134. Next base: position 823 of record JAZTXF010000138.1, read on the forward strand.
CTCTTTATATTGAACTTCTGAAACACGACTTCCGTCCTTATCTTCCCATTTTCTGTATTCAGGAGCTTCTCTGTTAATTTCATTTATAACTTCGTTTTTAACCTCATTTTTTTCATCTTTCTCAATATCAGAAGAGAAAAAATTCTTACATTTATTCCATGCGCTAATTATTGGAGCACCAACAAAACATGCATATCCCCCCAACAATTTGTTTTTCCTTGCTAATGATTTAGCTTTTGCGGAAGCCTCCTCATCTGACATTCCTACGCCTGTCATATAGTTATACATTGTCAATTCCCAACTGGTTCTGTTTTGTACAGATTGAGCATATTGAGGTAAATTTGTTTTCAGCAAACTCTCATCACTTAATGTTTTTCGCAAACAAACATTACCTTTATAATTTACATCTCCTTTAAGTTCCGTATGATATGTGTAAACTTGGTTAACAGCATTATTATACACTTCATCATTAGCTTTAGGAAGTTCATCTCCTCTTTGAGCATATTCTTTTGCAACCGCATTAACTGCAGCATCGACAATACTTTGATCAATATTATTTTGAGCTTCAATAAAACTGTTTCTATAATTGTCTAAATTTTCTTTCATATATGGTCTAAGATCATCTCTTTTAGGATCTTCATACAACATCTTATCAAAGCATATCCCATCTATATATTCTTTGTTTGAATCTCTATACCACGGTTTAGAATCCAGAAATTTATTCATTGCCAATTTATGTTGTATCAATTTTTGATATTGTTCCAGACTCATATCGCCATTAAATTTTGGAATATCAAATTGCTCAACAATTTGCTGATATGACATTTTAGGCAACTTGTTCTTTTTATTTTCAAAATCTATTTCTCTTTTCCCAATTTCCGGAATTTCGGCATCTCTATCCATATATTGAGTAAAATCAACGCCTCCGATATTATAGGCAATCTTCATTGCTCTTTGATAGTTTCTATCGTGATATTCTGCATATTTTCCGTCTCTATCACTTGAGTACTTAACATCCCACATACTATTATCATTGTATAAATTAGAAAAACTTTCTTCCCAAGCATTTCTAGTACCATTTACAATAAAAGCCATCTCTTTATCAAAATCTTCTTTATATTCGCTAAAAGGATTAAGTTTTCCGCTTTCAACAGCTTGTTTGTAAAATGTAAAAAAACCTCCTTTACCATCCAAAACAGAAATATCTCCTGTTTCTATATATCTCTGTCGTAATACAATTAATTCTGACATGGTTGCAGATATTTCATCATGCATATTTATTTTATAGGCCTGCTCCGGTGATACCGGATATTCATATAAGCCGGCAGCACTATTATCTCTATGTTTTTGTTCATGAATAAGAAGCTCTTCACTTTCATGATAGCCACTATCATTACCTCTTCTATAATTAGATGTAATTGTATTCTCATCAGGCGAAAAATACCCTGCTGCCCATGTCGGGTCATCAACACGTATCGTATCAACTTGAAAGTCCACATTTCTGGTCGGAATTTTTATACCCTTTATCGGCATATCAAACCTCATAAACAAATACTCAATTTAGCCTATTATATCACAATAATTATATTATTCAAACCAAAACGAATATTTTTTGTCAAATTATACAAAAATTTTTCTTGAAAAATAAAATAACAGATGTTATATTAAAAGCTCAATAATAATTATTCGTTTAATCATTAAAAACTTTTCAAACATGGCAAAAAAGTATTTAACCGTAAGTCAGCAGCTTGAAATGCTCAAGAACAACCAGTTGGATGAACTCATCGAGTACACAAAGGAACACAACCTCAACTACAACGTAGTAAGGGTTCTTCTCAACCGTCTCAAAGAGGCCGTTACAGTTCAAGACTCGACATCAATCCACTAACATTGTCTAACCTTAAATTAAATTTATGACAGATTTAATTAATTTTGTATGGCAAAATGCTGCCCATTGTAATACGTTAAATACCGTAATGCTTGTCGGTTTTATCCTTTTCTTCGGTATTTGGTCTTTAGGTTTCTATGCTCATGGTACAGCCATGAATATTCATGATTACTACGACCTTCCCAAAAAGAGTTGGTATAAAGCTATCAATGGTATTACCGGTTTATGTTTTATCCTGTGGGCACTTGCTTATGTTTTCATAATGCTGGTCACCAACATCGGACTAACACAAGTCGGATGCACTTTTGTCGCCGCAATTATGTTGGCTTTCATAGGTGCGATGGCTGTAGCACTGGTGTATCAAGTAGTGTATTATTGCGTCGTATTTCCTGTTCAGCTCATAAGCAGAATATTCAAACGCAAATAAACACTGCTTCCGACACAAAAAACTCTGTTCTGACAAAAGAACAGAGTTTTTTATTTTTTAATTCTCCCTAAACAATTTATGATTGATAGCAAGGGCAGAATTTGAATCTTCAACACACGATGTACACTTACACTTATATTACATTAACAAGATTATTCAAATAAAAACAATGCTTTATTGGATAAAAATTTTCTTGAAAAAACAAACAACGCATGTTATGATGAAAGCTCAAAATAAATTATTTTGAATAACAATTAACACATCATAATTATGACAAATTTCGATTTGAATTTAGTGTGGCAAAATGCTGCTAACTTTAGTACATTGAATACTATCATTTTGATAGGTTTTACCGTTCTATATGGTATATTGTTTTCAATTTTGTTTATACATGGTGCTACCATGCATATACATGAAGATTACAACACACCAAAAAAGAAATGGTATAAGACCATTCAAAGTGTTGCCAGCTTCGCTCAAGGACTATTAGGTGCATATTATATGTATCTATGGTTTAGCGGAGATGTAGGAAGCACGCAAGTTTCTTGTACCTACATCGTTTCTGTTGTACTAGCATCTTTATTTGCAGTAACGATAGCTGGAATGTACATAGTAGCATATCATTGTGTTATATTGCCGGTTAGATTTATCTACCGACTTTTCAAACGCAAGTAAATAGCTTTTGACACACAAAAAAACTCTGTTCTCTCAAAAGAACAGAGTTTTTTATTTTTTAAAGTAAAAAAAGACCTTGAATAATCAAGGCCTTGTGATGGTAGCGAGGGGCGGACTTGAACCGTCGACACGCGGATTATGATTCCGCTGCTCTAACCAACTGAGCTACCCCGCCATCAAATTCACGTCTTTAATAATATTTATATTTTAGTTTGTCAACACAAATTTTTAATTTTTTTATATTTTTTACAATAAAGTTTTTTCTTGCATTTTTCTCTATTTTTTGTATAATAGACAAATATTCAAAATTATTCACATATTAATAATCTAAAAAAACTTTTTCCACTATGGTAGAAAACATTTTTTTCAAGGAGAAGGTATCTGAGATTATCGCTCTCCACAACTGGGATGTTAGAAAAGGTTCATTCCTTGGTTTTGCAATGTTGAAGACAGGTTTCGACCGCTATGAGACGGTATGTCTGCTTGTACTTCCTAACGAGTATATGTATCATCGTATGGACGGCACAGAAACCGTTATGAACGGCAAGCCAATCTTCCGCAAGCTCGGAACCAAAGACCAGGGCCGTGTATTTACACAAGGTCGCTTGATGGCAACAATTCGTGCCGACAAGGATATCCTCTACTGGGAAATCAACTCCGTAGGCGGTGTTCCTCCTTGCTACTACGAGAAGTTTGAAGCCCTCAAAGCCGCAGGTAAGCTCTAATCCCAAACAAGCAATTGTTATAAAGGATGTCCTCATATTAAGGACGTCCTTTTTTTATCCTCAAGGCTTATATTTATATTGCAAAAAAAATCTTCGCATTTAGTATGTGATTAACTTTAACTAACGGAGATTTATCAATGAAAATCAAAAACATTGCTCTTTTATCATGCTGCTTATTGCCTTTTAATGCAGTTGCAGATGATACAATCGGTGAACTTCGTGCAAATTTTCGCCGTGTTGCTTTGGAAATGTCATCAACAGAAGTTCAAAACGCTAAATATTATACCGACAATCCTAACTCTCAGTTGAGTACGGATAGTCAAAATATGATTAAAGGTGTATTTGACTTTGTTTTGGAATATGAACAACCTACATGGCAATGGAATAACAGTTTATTTGCCGAATACGGACGTACAAAAATTCGTCCTGCCGATGACGAAACTACAACCAGCGAAGATGCGGACCAAATTTTGTTCACTACCGATTACAACCGCAAAATGTGGCACTGGGACTTTGACAATGTAGATGCCGGACCTTTTGCCAGTTTAGCATATCAAACAGAATTTAAGGCTAACAACCCTGCTCCGCTACAAAAGATTTTCCGTGGTAAAGCCGGTGTAAAAGCATTCAACGGCAATATTCTCAAAGACTTTTATGTTGCAGCCGTAGGCGAGTATGATTTGACATACAGCGATGAACACACAACAAAATCAGCTTATGAAATCGGTTGGAGAACCGAATTTGTAAATTCTGACCAAGTAAAATTTCAATTTGAAGGATATTTCCGTGACTATTTGACATATAG
>JAZTXF010000139.1:0-13267 GCA_045636305.1 Candidatus Gastranaerophilaceae bacterium
GATTTCTTGTGTTTTAAATTGTTTAGACAGTAGATAGGTTGCTTTGTATGTTCCATTTCCTCCAAAATCCATTCCATCAATATTTGTAGCTTTTCCTGCTTTTTCATGCCATCCAGCACAATCATAGTCACCCGCAGAGCACCCTTCAGTGATAGGAATCATTTTTATAGCATTTTGTAATTGAGAGTAAGCTTTTTTAAGACCTACAACATAAGTATGCTTAGTATATTTATTTAACAAATTAGGAACAGTTAAAGCAGCAATAACCCCAATAATAGTTAAAGTAATAAGAGTCTCAGCCAAAGTGAACGCAAAACGTTTGAAACTCTTGCTATGCTTTAGCTTTTGGGGTAGATGGCAGGTCTCAAAGCCTAATAAGGGCATAGAAAGAGAGGTTTTCGTGTTGCTAACAATGTAACTATCAAACATAAAAAACCCCTCCAGTATTCTTCTATCATTTATTATTATGAAGTATGTTTGAACAAATTTCAAGCCCCCCTATTTTTTTAAATACTCCCTCCGTTTTTCAGAGCCCGCAAAGCGAGTGAAGAATCTCATTTTATATCCGTCATGCTGAATTTATTTCAGAATCTTGCCAATGTAGGATGTTAAGCTAAACGGAGGCTATGAGCCTGTCTGCAAGGCGTTGCATAGGCATAATAAAATTTATTTTTTCTTTTTTTTTTTTGATACTTTCTTCTTTTTGTCTTTTGGGCTATGCAAAAAGAAGAAAGTATCGCAAAGAAGAAAAACAGAGCCCTGCCTGCGGCGCGTGTCAGGGCTGCCGCCCCGAACCCCGCTATTACCCTGTCATACAGAGCCCGCAAAGCGGGTGAAGAATCTCCTGCGCAGCAGGTCAACCATTGTTCACCACTCTTGACCGAGTTTGTCGGGGCTTCATCGCTTCGCTCTGAATGACGAGTAGTTTTCATTCATAGGGAAAGCGTCAATTGGTACTATTTTCAAGGATCTCGACCGACCGAAGAATTTCTTTTGATGTTTTTCTTTTTTTTATGTTCCTTTTCTCTTTTTGTTTTGGAAACACAAAAAAAGACCCGCATTTGCGGGTTTGAAATCGTGTTTGTCTTATTCCTCGTGTCCTCGTGTGTGTTAATCTTTTTAATCCAACAATGCCTCTAAAATTGTTGCATTTTTAGCTGCCAATGTGTTTTCACGTACTTTATTACGATGCATATAAGTTCTAAGTGCTTCTCTAATCAATTCAGAACGTGTACGATTTTCATTTTCTGCTACATTGTCAATCTCATCTAAAAATTTTTCTGGCATAGAAATTAAAACGCGTGCCATAGTGCCTCCTGTTTTGCTACTACTTTCTCTCTGTATAGGTAAACTTAACCGTACGTTTTCATTGGTACAGTTGCCGTACTTTCAGTCCGGACTTTTTCTCTCATTTCTCTTGTGGTTACTTAACTTTGGGGTTGTTAGTTTTGTTTATCTCTCGTACTTATATAAAGGATTTCTTTATAAAAAAATTGCCTATTTTGTATATATTTTTTATTTATTGTGTTACAAAACTTAATACCATCCCTAAAAAGCAATAATAGTAAGGGTTTTACTTTTTTAAATTTTGCTCAAATTCTTTTACAAGCACATCTTTTTGCGCGCGAGTAAGTTTATGTTTTATTCTATATTCTTCTTTTTGGGCTTCTTGTTTCGTTTCAAATTCTTTATAATAAGCTATTTTTACAGGCTTAAACGCTTTTGTATACTTAGCAGCAAGTCCTTGTTTGTGTTTTTCAAAACGTTTTTGAACATCATCAGTATAGCCGCAGTAATAAGTATTATTCTCTGTTAGCAGCAGATAAGTGTAATATTTTTTGCTCATTTTCAACAATTTCATCCAATGTATCAATAATCACTTGGTAGTTATCTTCAGTTACCAATTTACCACGAAAAGCCCCGCCGCCACGGATACCTTTGATATAATACGGATAAAATTTACGGAAAAATTTTATTCCGTTTTCCTCACCTCGATGTGCAATTTCAGAGTTCAAATGTTCTTTTAGTACTAATATTTTTTCGCTTAATGTCAATTCCGGCAACACTTCGCCTGTTCTGAAATAATGTTCCAGTTGTTTAAAAATATAAGGGTTTCCAAGTGCACCTCGTCCGATTGCCAATCCTGCAGCTTTTGACAAATTTAGGCATTCTAAGGCATTTTCAATATTTGTAATATCTCCGTTTGCATATACCGGAATAGAAACTTCTTTAACAAGTTTAGCAATTTCTGCCCAATCAGCTTTATCCGCATACATTTGACTTCTTGTTCTAGCATGCAACGTAATTGCTTGCGCCCCTGCCTCTTCCATTAATTTCCCAAATTCAACAAAATTTTTTGTATCGTGAGTCCAACCAAGCCTAAACTTAACGGTCACTGGCTTTTCTACCGTATCTTTAATCGCTTTTACGATATCTGCAGCAATTTGAGGCGTCTTCATTAATGCAGAACCGTCTCCTCCGCAAACCACTTTTTTGACGGGGCAACCCATGTTAACATCAATAAAATCCGCTTTATTTTCAATAATTTTTGCTGCCTTTGCCATCAAATGAGGCTTATGTCCTGAAAGTTGGAACGCCAAAGGGGACTCATATTCTGTCGAGGCTAGAATTGGGGCTTTTGGATTATTAACTAAAGCCTCTGAACTTAACATTTCTGTCACTAGTAAGCAATTTTTGTCCATAGAGCGCACCATGCTACGCAATACGGTATCTGTTATTCCTGCCATTGGCGCCAACATGAGATTTGATTTTAATTCTTTATTACCGATTCTAATTTGCATATTGCTTTAACTCATTAACTCGTGATTTTGCATATTGGGTATATTCATTAACCTCTGTTGAAAGGGACAAATATTTTTGATAGTTTTTATATGCATCTGAAAACTTGCTCAAAGCTTCACAACATACCGCTAAAGAATAATATGCGTCAGGAATATCATTTGTTAACGCAATTGTTTTCTGATATTCAGCTGCAGAGAGGGAGTATTTCTTTTGCGCATCGTATATCAAACCACGGTAATAATATGCGTAAGCATTATTTTTGTTTTGCAAGAGTATGTTATTTAACACACCAAGTGCATTCAAATAATCCCCTTTAGAATACATATCCAAAGCCCTTTCCAGTGCGATTTGGTCTTTTTGAGAAAGAGCATATACGTATAATTCTTTGATATTAGTGTCTTGAGGTTTTATGCTGCGTGCTTTTGAAAGATAAGAGATAGCATTTTGCCAGTCTTCAAGATTTATATATGTCTGTCCTAAATACATTAAAATATCTGTGTTTGAGGGTTCTTTATTCAATGCTAATCTATAATATTCTATTGCCCGTTTATCTTCATCCATCATTTGATAACAAGAAGCAATATTTACATAAACATCTGCGCCTTTAGGTTGAATTTGCATATATTTTTCCAGTGCCTCGGCATATTTACCTTGGTTATACAATTCTGTTGCAAATGCTATTTGTTGATTTGACATATCGGCTTTAAGTTCTGAGAGATATTTTTTTAGCGTTTCACTGGTTGGCAAATTAGCAAGCCCTGTATTTACTGTTTGCAACGCCTTATCAAATTGTTGTTTTTGCTTGTAGGCTTGGGCAAGATTTATGAAACAATCTTGATTTTTAGAATCTAATTCCAATACTTTTTGATAATTTGCAATAGCTTCATCTAACCTATTAGCTTTATGTAATTCATAAGCATAATCATAAAGCAAATTTGCATTTACAGGGCCTGAAACTGTTGCATTTGCATAATTTTCCAACATCTCTTCAGGTGATAAAGTTTGACGCATAGCCTCAAGCATAAAACTTTTGGCTTCAGCGTTATTTGGTTCAAGTGTTAGAATTTTTTTATACTCATTTGTTGCTTTTTCAAATTGTTTAAGCTCCATCAAACACATAGCTTTATAACTTCTCGCATTTATATTGTTAGGCTCAAATTGCAAAACATCATCATAGGCCTGAATTGCAGCAGGATAATCTTTTTGAGCTTGATATAAAGTTGCTAAATTCATACGAGTAATAAGGTTTTTAGGATTTAAATTTTTAGCTCTGTTATATTCAGTCAAAGCTTTTTCATATTCGCCTAATTTTTGATAAACTGCCCCTAAATTAGTATGAGCTTCTGCATCAGTTGGGTTTACCCCTATTTTTTTGACCCAAATACTCTCAAGCTCAAGCATTAAAGCCCTATCGCTATCTGCTTTTTGAAGCGTATAATTATATTCGTTATTTGCCAGACTAAATTCGCCCATAGCGTCGTATGCTTTTGCCAATTTCAAATGAGTTTGCGCTTTATTTAAGTTTATATTTAAAGCTTTTTTATAATAATTTGCACTAAGTTGGTGATTACCTAAAATAGACATAATATCACCAATTTGAACAAATGACTCTTCTTTTATTGAATTATCTGAGGCAGATTGCAAAAATTCATATGCGCTTGCTGCAAATTCTCCCTCTCGTTTAAGATTTTTGGCAATTTGATAACGATTTTTCAAATTTGTTGCAATTTGAGTTTGTCTATATAAATAACTAAGGTTTTCTTCATTATCACTAATAGATTTTAATGCAGAGGCGTCTTCTAATTTTGGACCATAGTATTTCAAATAAAAAAGAGCAGAACGCAAATCATTCATAGCTTTTAAATATTCTTTAGAGGTGTTGTTATAGTACGTTGCTCTTAACAAATGATTATTAATTAAGCTTACTCTGATATTTGAATCATAAGGATTATACCTAAGACCCTTTTTTAATTCATTAATTGCACTAGAATATTGATTTCCTTGAGAAAGTTTTTCAGCTTGTTCATAATATGAATACGCAGTTGCCATATCTTGTTGAGAAATTTGTGCAAAACTTGGCAAAATTGTCATTCCACATATCGTGGCAGCAATTACAAACTTTTTTAACATTATATCCTCGCTTAGTTTTGATTTAACTATATTTTATATCAAGATATAATTTTTGAACAGATGGTTTAAGCGCCAAAAGGAGTATTTGTTCTATTTATTAATTTTTGCTATAATACAATTGATAAAAAAGGATAAAAATATATGAGAAAATATACTAAAAGAAGTGCTAAAGAATATAATTGGTTTCGCTCATTTTTCCAAATGTTCGTAACTTTTTGTATTTATGGATTATATTACAAAATAATGTACAGATTAGAAGTACAGGGGCAAGAAAATTTGCCAAAAGATAAAAAATATATTTTGGCAGCAAATCATTTATCTGCCGCTGATCCTTTTTTAACTATCATTGCAGTAAAACGCCCTGTTGCATATATGGCAAAAGAGGATTTGTTTCAATCTAATTTTTTGATGACATTATTTTTAGATTGGCTAGGTGCTTTTGCGGTAAATCGTGACAAATTGGATGTTTCAACAATAAAAACTGTTTTAGCAATTAAAAATACCGATTGGTGCTTGGGTTTGTTTCCACAAGGAACAAGAGTTTCTAGCGGAAAGATTGAAGCTGTTTCAAGAGGTTTTGCTGCATTAGCAAAAACGACAAAAACAGATATTTTACCTGTTGCAATAATTGGTGCAGATAAAAAAGTTAAAATACCTTTTACAGGAAAAGTTGTATTAAAAATCGGAAAAGTAATTCCCGTAAGTAACGATATAAATGATATGGTTGACAAGTGGTGTCAATCAATTGCTGAAATGACAGAGTTTGAATATGTAAGGGTAGAAGGATGAAAAGAACAAATTTTAGTAGAAGATATCAATCTGAATATAATTGGTATAAAATTTTAGTACAATTTTTATCAATTTATTTAATTTGCAATAGTTTTTGGTCATTATTTTACAAAATAAAAATAACCGGTCGTGAAAACATTCCAAAAGATAAAAAAGTTATTCTTACTGCTAATCATATCTCTTATTTTGATCCATTTTTAGTTTTTATGGCTGCAAGAAAATCTGTTGCTTTTATGGCCAAAAAAGAGCTTTTTGAGCCTAGTTCAAAAAACTCATTATTGTCTAAATTCCTTGCTAATTGGCGGATCTCTTGGCTGGATAATCTTGGTGCTTTTTCTGTAAATAGAGAAAAGCTAGAGGTGTCAACAATCAAGACGGCTAAAGATGTACTCAAAACTAAGCGTTGGACTCTTGGCATATTCCCACAAGGTGGAATTCGCAAAAATAAAAAAATCGAAAATGTTAACAAAGGTTTTGCCGTATTAGCAAAAATGGTTGGCGTTGATATTTTACCCATTGGTATTACAGGTTGTGAAACCTATAATTGGGATTTTTGGCACAAAAAACCTATAACTATAAAAATTGGTAAGCCAATTTCTTCTCAACTTGAAATTGATGAGATTTTAGCTCAATGGGCACATTCAGTAGCTGAATTATGTGATTATGAGTGCGTCATTGAAGAAAAACAAGAAATCAATGTATAAAAAAACCAATAAATTTGGTAGTGAAATAGTTAAAAATACTAAAATTTCATTAACTATGCCTTTTGGTGTACTTGTTATTGAAAAATTAGGAATTAAAAGAAAGATAAAAGCTTTTTCAATCACAAGTCTAGAATATTTTATTATAATTTCTATGTTAACATTAGTAGCTTTTTTTACTTTTCCTTCATTATTTTACAATAATAAAAAAAATAAATATTTTAGCAGACTTAAAACGGTTTATTCTCAACTAAAGTATACCATCGAGCAAATAGCGTTGAAAGAAGAAAACGAAACGATAACGATAAAAAATCAGGTTGCTTTGAAAGTGACAAAAATGCTTAAAGAGTTTTTTATAACATCACCACAATCTATTTATTTAATATTTAATAAAAAAGAAAAATATGAATTAGATTGGTCAAAGCAAATTGGTGTGAATTAGGATAGAATCTTCAAAAAAACCGGTGCCATATTTAGCACCGGTTTTTAGTTTTTAGATTTAAATATTATCCTTGCATTTTAGACTCTACTATAGCTTGCCCTTTTGTTTGGATTTCCTTTTGAACAGAAGAAATAAATTCGTCAATATCAAATACTCCAATATTTCCACGGCCACGAGCACGAACTGAAACAGTATTTGTTTCAATTTCTCTATCCCCCATAACCAAAACATAAGGAACTTTTTTGTCTTGTAAAGCTTCTCTGATTTTGTAATTCATACTTTCAGAACGGTCATCTAAGTATGCACGAATGCCTAAGTCCATCATTTTCTTTTGAATTTCTGCAGCAGCATCCGCATGTCTGTCCGCAATCGGTACAATTTGGACTTGAGTTGGTGCAAGCCATGTTGGAAAGGCACCAGCGTAATGTTCAATCAATATTCCATGGAATCTTTCCATAGAACCAAAGATTACCCTATGTAGCATAACAGGAGTCTTCATTTGACCGTCTTTGTCTTGATACTTAATACCAAATCTTTCAGGTAAGTTAAAATCAAGTTGGATTGTAGCACATTGCCAAGTTCTGCCCAAAGCATCTTTAACCTTAAAGTCAATTTTTGGTCCATAGAATGCACCGTCACCTTCATTAATTTCGTAATTCATTCCATATTTGTCCATTGCCTCTTTAAGCCCTGCTTCAGCAATTTCCCAGTTTTTAATATCACCGACATAACTTTCAGGACGAGTTGATAATTCAACTTCAAAATCCATTTTGAAAATTTTCATTGTATCTGAAACAAAATCGATAATTCTGTTAATTTCATCAACAAGTTGCTCAGGAGTACAGAAGATATGCGCATCATCTTGTGTAAATCCTTGTACACGAGTTAACCCTGCCAAGGCCCCTGATTTTTCTCTGCGATAGACAGTTCCAAGCTCAGCCATTCTTAATGGTAAAGAACGATAAGAATGTCTTTGGGATTGATAAATCAAAATATGGAACGGACAATTCATTGGTTTTACAATATATTGCTCTTCATCATCCTCATTTCCTTGAATAAAGAACATATTTTCTTTGTAATGGTCAATGTGTCCTGACAATTCCCACAATTTAGACTTCGCAAGTTGTGGAGTTTGAACAATTACATAGCCACGTTTTCTGTGTTCGGTTCTCCAATAATTTTCAATTTCTTCTCTTACGGTATATAAATTCGGATGCCATAGAACAAGACCTCCACCAATTTCTTCTCTGACTGAGAACAAATCAAGTTGAGTTCCAAGTTTTCTGTGATCACGTTTTTGAGCTTCTTCCAAGAAAGTTAAATAATTTTGTAAATCTTCTTTTGTCAAAAATGCAGTTGCATAAATACGTTGAAGCATTTTGTTATTTTCATTGCCTCTCCAATATGCGCCCGCAACTTTTAATAATTTGAAAGCTTTAATCTTCCTTGTGTTTTCAAGGTGTGGGCCTGCACACAAATCATTAAATAAAGCATTTCCATCTCTATCTTTTGTAATATACAACGTAGGATTATCATTTTTATGTTCTTCCAACAATTCTGCTTTGTATATTTCACCTTGTTTTTTAAATTCTTTAATTTGGGCTTCTACATCAGGAATAACATATTTTTCAAAACGCAAATCCTGTTTAACCAATTTTTTCATTTCTGCTTCAATTTTTTCCAAATCTTCTTGCGTTAATGTGTGTCCATCTATATCAAAATCATAATAAAATCCGTTTTCAATAGCCGGACCAATAGCTAATTTTGCTTGTGGAAACAAGTTTTGCACCGCTTGCGCCATAATGTGTGAAGTTGAGTGTCTTAGAACTTGTAAATCTACGTTATTTTCTGACATAATTAATCCTCTTTTTTACTTCTCTATAACATATTTATACCACTCACAAAGAATAAAAACAAAGTTTTCATAAAAAAAAGGTAGTTTATTAAACTACCTACTAAATTTGTATGGAAAAGTATGGTATTAGTGTGTTGCTATTGATTTGTGTTTAAAATATACTTAACTGTCATCCAAACAACAAACTAATAGTATAATACCTATTTTAAAAAATTAATTCTCCACTCGGGCTATATTTAAGGCTAAAAAATTTGAGAATAAGTAATAAAATACTGATTAATGACATCCATTAACATCGGTAAAATCCAAATTAAAATTGCAGCCCCCATAACAGGTTTAAATAGAAAGCTTAATTGAAAAACGTTAACTTGCGGTGCAGTTTTTGAAATAATTCCAAGAATTATATCTTGCCCTAAAGTTGCTAATAGAACAGGGGCAGCTATTTGTAAGCCCATAAACAAAACATTTGAAGTTATTTTCATCAAATAATTCATGTTTATAACAGCATCTAAAGAAAACGATGTAGCCTGCACAGGAAATATCTCAAAACTATGAATAAAAGCTGTTAATATCCAATATATTCCGCCAATATGGATAAAAATTAATAACCCGACCAACGCAAAACACTTACCCACAAGAGAGGTTTGGGCTGATGTTGTCGGGTCAAGAACTTGTGCTGCTTGCAATCCCATTTGCATATTAATCATATCCCCGCCGGATTCTATGGCTATCAAAATACACTGAGCGACCCAACCAATAATCGCACCAAAAGCTATATTCAACAATATTGAATATACCAAATCCGTTCCTGTTACGTTACATTCAGGTTTAATGAACATTGTAAGAAATATTGCCACAATCAAAGTTAATCCGACCTTAGCAAAAGAAAAAATTTCTTTTCTGTTAAAAAGAGGCGCAAAACGCACAAATCCCAACAGTCTGGCAAATATCAACAATCCTGCACTTAATACATTATTTATTTCCGGAAAATATTTTGGAAAATTCTCTAAAATAACATTTATCATCATTGACCACCTTTCAACATAGGTGGTTCATCTATTTCAAAAGGCAAGTTTTGAGTTTCTAAATTCTTTTTTGTTGATTGAACTCTATCTATTTTCATTATATTTTTAACAATCTTTGAATGTGTGTCTATATCATTATTTGAGTTTTGTTCAGAAATATGAAGATGTAAAATTGCTACGTCTTTTCCTGCCCCGATATATAATCTATAAAAGCCCTCTAGAATGGTATTTAATATTATTTGTGTCTTTTCGTTATATATTGTTGTTAAAATTTCACCTTTTATAGCATCTTCATTGCTTGCTATCATTTTTTCAGCCGGCTTATTAAGTAATATAAGATAGCTTTCATTAGGCTCTAAAAAAAGCTTTACTCTTTCATGAGCAGAAACTGAAAGTTGAAACGAAATCAATATCAAAAATAACCAAAATAGCTTTTTCAACATTATCTCCCGATAATTTTATTTGTTTCTATAAAATTAGGACGAGGACGTGGAAATTTGTCAGCCGGATGATATTTCAGACGTTCATTAGTATCAATAAACGGAACTTTCCCCGGGTTTTTCATAATTTCATTTACTGTAGGTTGATTTTCAAAACCATCAACCTTCATTTCTGCATCAAAAGGTCGAGTATATTTGTAATAGTCCGATGAAATTACATAATTATCATTTTTTGGGATAACGTTAAACGCCAATGATTGCCCTTCATTCAAAAGATTTGTCAACAGTTTTGCAAATCCGACGCCAAAAATCATTATCACCAAAAATACTGACAAAATTTTAGGCGCAGCAACAATTGTTTGTTCTTGTACTTGAGTAACCGCCTGCAAAATACCAATAACAAGCCCGATTGCCGCTGCTGTCAATACACATGGCATTGAAATTGACAACATTGTCATAAAACCTTTTCCTAAATATTCAAATAATAATTCCATATATTATCCTTTTAATTAAAACTTCCGACAAGTCCTTGTACAATCATTGACCAACCATCTACCGCAATAAATATTAATAATTTAAACGGTAAAGAAATAATCGTTGGTGACAACATCATCATACCTAACGCCAACAACACGTTAGCTACAATTAAATCTAAGACTAAAAATGGTACAAATATAATAAATCCTATTTCAAAAGCTGTTTTTAATTCACTTATGATATAAGCAGGTGCTACTTCCCAAATAGTAATATCTTCAGGAGTTGCAGGCGGTGTTTTTCTGGTCAAGGAAATAAAAAACTCCAAATCTTTTTCTCGAGTTTGCTTCATCATAAATTCTTTAAGCGGCTTTGAACCTTCAACCAACATGCCTGCAATATTTTTATTTTGTTGATACGGTACAGAGCCCATTTCCCACATTCGCTGAAACACAGGTGACATAGTATAAAAAGTCAAAATTATTGATAATCCTATTAAAACTATACTGGGTGGGACTTGTTGTGTACCAAGTGCTTGTTTAAGAATAGAAAAAACAACCGCAAATCTTAAAAAGCTTGTCATACAGCTGAAAACAAACGGTAACAAAGAAAACACCGTCATTAACAGCAACATTTGTAAAACTGGGTTTAAATCCTTAAATACGCTATCCATTTTCTTCCCCTATATTTCAGTAAGTTTTCTTGCTAATTCTTTCATAACCGGTTTTTTACGAATGTTTTTAACATCCAAATATTTTTCAAACTTAACAGGCTCAACTTTATCAAAAGCATCATTAAGTGCTTTATCGGCTTGAGTAAACTCTGTTTTAAATTCAGGTAATTTAATATTTTTTGTTTCACGGCTAATGTATTGTTTCTGTGTCTTTGCCATTGCACTTACTTCTTCTGCAAAAGATACTTGTTGCGTTGTCGGTGAAACAAACTCAGAAGCTTGTCCTAATCTTGCAATAAGAGAAGTATTGTCTATGTCTCCTGCAATTAAAAATCTTTCCCCGCCGGCATTCACCACATATAAAGATTTTCTCGCATTAAGAGCAATTTTATCATCTATTTTTAAAGAACTTTTTTTAGGTGAACTTATGGTTGCACTCTTTTTGTACACAGTCATGGCTAAAACTATCAGCCCAATCATTGCAAATGTATAAACCCCAAAATTTATCATATATCCTATCATTTTTTTCTCCCCATATTATTTTTAAATTTCGTTATCTTCTTCAAAATCATCATAATCGAAGTCTTCATCATCAAAGTCTTCTTCTTCGAAACTTTCTTCATTGGTTTCTTCAGGTATGTTTTGTTGTTCTTGATATACAGGAGTTTCTTCCTCTTCTGGCTCTTGAACAACTTCATCTATTCTTACACCATATCTATCGTTGATAATAACCAATTCTCCTTTGGCCACAATTTTATTTTCAACTTTAAGGTCAATTTTGTTGTCATAAATTGAGCCAATATCAACAACCAAACCTTCTGATATTTGTTTCAATTCGCCTAAAGAAATTTTAACTTTTTCAAATTCAGCATTAATATCTACTTGAATACTATCCCAGATATTATTTCCTGCTGTTGTATTCTCCGTCATGGTGTCTCCCTCTTCGTCTGTATTTAAAATTATGCTTGGATCAGGACTGATTTTAAAATTTATTTCTTGAGCCCCTTTACAAATGGTCATTGTATATATATTGCTATTTTCTAACAGCAAAATGTCATCTTTTTGTAACCCTTTAACTTCTCCAAGAGTCAATTTAGATGAGCCGACTTTTATTTTTAATTCTGTTTTACTTTTTTTGAAATTCCCAATAGAAAAAGTCTCTTCAGTATTTTCTATCGCAATTGGTTTTAGTAAATTTGTAGGAACAGATACAACTAATTTTCCAAAATTTTTATTTTTAAATTTAATATAATAAACGAGGTTGCAAACAGACGTCGGCATTTCATTTTTATCTATTTCTTCTAAAGGTACAAATGTTTTTTTAATATTATTAAACAAAAAGTCGTTAAAAGATGTTATAATTTTGGCTTCCAGTTCGCTTAACTGCTCCATAATAAAAGGTCTGCCACTCTTACCCAAAGTTTCATCCAAAATAGAACCCACCGCATCTTTAGATAATCTGGCAATAACATCCAAGTTCTTTTTAACTTTAATTCTTGTTACGAAATACTCATCTCCTCTGAAAAACACGTTATCATTTTCACTAACAGCAAAAAGTTTTAACCCAAGCTCTAAGCCGAAAAACTCACTACATGCAAGCTCAACTCTAGGTGTAAACTCATCAGAAAACCAGCTGTAAGTAGCCCACAACTGATTAGAAAAATCTGTTTGTCCTTTTTGTAAAGTGCTTTTCATTTGTTGTTGAAAAATCCCCGTCTATTATCCCCATAGGTATATTTTCCCTAAGTATTACAATAGAGGGTTTTGACAGGTTTAACATCAACTATTTGTTGTATATTATTTAAACTGATGTTTTTTCTTCACTTAACATAATATTAAGAACATCTTGAGGGGTTTTCGCAAGTGCTAAAATTTCAATGTCATTATCAAAAACATAGCCAATTGAGTGACAACCATCTTTTATCCAGTTGTAAAT
>JAZTXF010000140.1:0-8928 GCA_045636305.1 Candidatus Gastranaerophilaceae bacterium
TCTGTAATAGATGGTTCAAAATGCAAAAACTGCACAAAATGTATGCAAGTCTGCCCTTACCACGCAATTGTAAAAATCGTTGTTCCTTGTGAGGATGTTTGTCCGGTTGGCGCAATTACAAAAGATGAAAGCGGACACGCATCTATAGATTTTGACAAATGTATTACTTGCGGAAAATGCGTAGCATCTTGTCCTTTTGGTGCAATTCATGAAAAATCACAAATTATTGATATTTTAAAACACATAAAAGCAGGTAAAAAAGTTATAGCAATGATAGCGCCATCTATTGCGGGACAACTTCCTTGCTCTATTTATCAACTACACACAGCTTTGCTAAAAGCAGGTTTTTCAGAAGTTGTTGAAGTTGCTCAAGGTGCAGACATAACAGCAACAAATGAAGCTGCGGAATTTAAAGAAAGATTAGAAGAAGGTGCTAAGTTTATGACAACATCTTGTTGCGCAGGCTACAACAACCTCATAGCACAACATTTGCCAGAAATTAAACCTTTTGTTTCTACAACAAAAACACCTTTATACTACACAGCTGAAATTTGTAAAAAAGAAAATCCAGATGCTATAACTGTTTTTGTTAGCCCTTGTGTTGCAAAAAGACGTGAAAGTATTGAGAATTCTAACGTGGATTACTTAATGAGCTACGAAGAAATGGGGGCTCTATTTATTGCTAAGAAAATAGAAGTTTCAACACTTGAACCAACTGAGTTCAAAGTTGAATCTTCTAGAGAAGCAAGAAACTTTGGGCTTATTGGAGGTGTAGCTAAATCTGTTGAAGTTGCAGATGAAGGACAAACAGAAATAAAACCTCATATTATCAACGGACTTAATAAACTTTCAATCAGAGAGCTTCGTGGTTATGCGAAAAAAGGTGAATGTGAAAACGGCAATATAATAGAAGTTATGTGCTGTGAAGGTGGTTGCGTAGGCGGTAACGGATGTATAAACAATGTTAAAACCGCAACAAAATCAATAAACGATTTCACAAAAGACTGCAAACCATTGAAATAAAAATAAAATAAATTTTAAATAGCAAAAAATCCCTAAAATTAGATAAAAATATATTTTAGGGATTTTAGTTTTAGTTAAAGACTAATATTTTCTACCTTTATTAACTTTTTCATTGAGCGTACATTTATCTAAATATAACTCTAGTATTTTTAAACCCAATTTAGGATCTATTTTATCATTTCCCGCAACACTAGCCATTATTTTGGAAAAAGTACCGTCTGAACAAGTCGACAAATGCAACGCAGAAGCAGCACCTACTGCAGAATAACACACACCCCCACCATTAGGTCCAATTACAAACAATTCTTCATCGCCTTTTTTGTTTTTATTATAATCTGATTTTATTGCAATAAAATCATCACCAAATTTTTCTATACTCAATTCTGGTGGATTATATTTTAGCATACCTTGCGCAGCTTTTCTAGGGCATACTATAGATTTAATAGTTGCATTACCCGACATAGCACCTACATTCATATTAACCTCCTTTATAAAATTTTCAACTTACTTTTTTCCGCCTTTATAGGCATCAGAAATGCTAGCTACCCAGTTGACAAAACCACCAATCACACCTCCAGCTATAAGAGCCGGTAGCAAGATCCTATGGTGCTTACTGTAAGAAGCAGGGTCGCATAATACAAAAGCACCAATTGATGCTATAGCTGCACCCAGGTGAGCCAATCCGCGTCCCACTCTACCGTCAATCATTTGCCCTAATCCTGGAACTACTGCAGAAGCCAGAGCAGGTACATGACCTCCTCTTTGTCTTACTTCTATTATATTTGGATTTTTTTGCTCAACATTTTTTTGACCAAAGTTTTGAGCTTTGTATCTTGCGTTTAAATTTGCATTCGAATAGCCAACTACTTGCATACTTCCTTACCTTTCTTTTCTTAATAAAATCAACTCAACCTATATATTTATTAAAAAACAAAAAGAATAAAAATTGCCACAATCCAACCCATCACATCATATCATATCATATCATATCATATAGCAGATTATACTTGGCTTTTCACCAACTCAAACTCATTTTTACATTTTGTTACATTTGTGATTTTACAAAACAAATGTCTTTTTAAATTAGAATACTATCACCGCAATCAATGCAAAAATTATAAGTGCTAAATTATAATGTAAAAAAGTCGGTACACACGTATCCCAAATATGATTATGCTGACCATCAGCATTTAATCCAGCCGTCGGCCCCAACGTTGTATCGGAAGCAGGAGAACCCGCATCACCCAATGCAGCTGCAGCCGCCACCAAAACTATTGTTGCGCCCAAACTAAATCCCAACTGACTACAAATCGGCACAAACAAAACAGCTAAAATTGGAATAGTCCCAAAAGAAGTACCAATTCCCATTGTTACAAACAAACCAACTAGCAACATTAAAAGTGCAGCTATAAACTTATTACCATCAACAAATGGAACAATAGACTGCACAAGGCACTCTACACCACCAGTTTCTTTTAAAACTAAAGCAAAACCTGCAGCTACAAGCATTACAAAGGCAACATATCCCATAATACCAATGCCTTCATTTATAAGTTTATCCATTTTTTTATGAGATACTGCACCACCACCAAAAATAATACCTAATCCAACTAATGCTCCCAGTGGTAAAGACTTTGTCCATAATTGAACAAATAATGTCGCAAAGGCTCCCACCAAAGTAATATAATGATTTTTATTTAACTTCAAAGCTTCTTCATCTTGAATTTGCATACTATTTTCAAGAACAAGAAGATCCTTATACTCTCGTTTCTTTCTATAAGAAACAAAAATTGCTACCAAAAAAGCAACAAACATACCAAGCCCTAAAAACCAAGTATAATGCCATACCTTAGCCGTAGAAACAGCAACGCCATTTAATGTCAAATTTTCAGCAATCAAAGCCTGAAAAATCAAACCAAAACCTGCGGGTATAGATATATAAGGCATTTTCAATCCAAATGCTAATGCACAAGCTATTGCTCGTCTATCTACTTTTAATTTATTCATTACACTTAAAAGAGGTGGAACAATTATGGGAATAAATGCTATATGCACTGGAATAAGATTTTGTGACATCAAAGCCAAAATAGTTAATATTACTATCAATAAAACCGCTTTACCATTAATTACGCTAGCTATTTTTTTTGACAATATAGTTGCCAATCCAGTATGCACCATTGCCGCAGCAAAAGCCCCAAGCAAAATATAGCTCAATGCTGTCTCAGAATTACCACCCATCCCAGAAATAAAAATTTGCATAACTTCTGATACATCCAGCCCAGCAATAACACCCGCAACTATAGCTGCTAGAATTATAGCCAATAACACATTAACTTTGCATAAACACAAAACGCACAACAAAATAACTGAAACGACTACAGGGTTTAAAAAAAGCTCAAAACTCATAGAATAATTACCCTATCTATTCGTAAAGAACAACATTACCGGAAGCAAGAGATTTCTGAACATCAATGATACGTTGGTTTGAACTACCTACCCAATGAATATTATTATCATTCAACTCTTTTACAAATCTGCCGTCTAACAATACATCAGCATATTTAATACCATCTATTCCAACCAAATCTTCCCACAAGAACCCTGTGTATACCCACACGGTTTTTTCTGGATAAAGCTCTTTAGTCTTTTTCATAAGACGAAAAACTTCAGGTTGATTAAACGGATGCAAAGGATCTCCTCCGCTAAATGTAATACCTGCCACATGGGGTTGATTAAGGGCTTCAAACAATTCTGACTCTGCAGCCTCGTCAAACAACAAACCACCTGTAAAATCCCAAGTTATAGGATTATGGCAACCTTCACAGTGATGCGAACATCCAGCGGTCCAAAGAACCACTCTTAATCCTTCACCATTAAGCATATCATCCTTCGTAATATTGTGATAATTCATTACATGCTCACTCTGTCTTTAAGCTCTTCCATTTTCGCATCGTTCAAACGAGTATCGCCATTTACTCTTGAATATGAAAGATATCCGTTCATACGATCAATTTTAGTAAGGTTACGGCTTCCGCATTTTGGACAAACATCCATAGATAACTCTTGGTGTCCGCAATCATCACAATATGCTAAAGACAAGTTTACACCTTCATAGAAACCTAACTTCATGGCTCTTCTGATAAGAGTTTCTACAGCCGGCTTATTGTATGAAATAGGGTATTTCACATACTGAATTTTTCCACCGTTAAACAAATTCCAAAAACGATTTTCCAGATTTTGTTTTTGAATTGGTGTAATATCTTCTGATACGTGACAGTGGAAACTGTTTGAAACATATCCTCTATCAGATACTCTTTCTTTTATACCATATTTTTTTCTAAACTGTTTAATTTGAAGCCCGCAAAGATTTTCTGCAGGAGTTCCGTATATAGCATAAAGATTTCCGTCTTCCTCTTTATACTGTTCGATTTTCTTATTGATATATTCCATAACTTCTACGGCAAAAACCCCATCTTCTACCAAAGATTTTCCGTTATGCAACTCTTGTAACTCATTAAGCGCAGTAACACCAAACGAAGCTGTTGCGGATTTTAACAAAGGTTTAATCTTGTCTGATGGTTTCAAATGTCCACCGTAAAAACCACCTTCACAATATGCCAATGGGTTAACTGATGCTCTCATTTCACCTAGATATTCATACGTTTTAATATGAATTTTTCTAATAAGCTCCATATAATAATCTAATACTTCATAGAAGTTTTTAGATTCTTTTTCAGCTTTTGCATAAATCATAGGTAAGTGCAAGCTTATTGCACCAATATTAAATCTTCCGACAAAAATTGGAGTGTCATTTTCATCAGCAGGTTTCATTCCGCCTCTTTCATACCAAGGAGAAAGAAACGCTCTGCATCCCATCGGAGAAATAACTTTTTTATATTTTTTGTACATGCTAGCTACATAACCGTCACCTGACATAGACAACCAGTCAGGGTACATAGCCTTCTGAGAGCAGCTCACGCCTGCTTTGTAAACATCTTCCAATTCTTTTCCTTCGCCATGAAGCTCTTCATCGTACAAGAAAACAATTTTAGGAAATAAAACAGGTTTTTTATTATCTTTCTTACCTTGTCCCTTTTCTCTGACTTCTAACATAGTAATAGAAGCCATTCTTTCAAACTCACCTGTACCCAAGCCCATTGTAACAGTAATAAAAGGATAATCTCCTCTGCTTGATGCAACAGTATTAAATTTATATTCCCAACCTTGGAAGCCTTGAGCAAAGTCGTTTTTTACATCCTTCATAGCTTCTTCTTTAGCTCTATCAAATGAAAGACCTAAACAAATATATTTATTGTACTGTCTGTCATATGTCTTTTGAGCATAAGGAGCAAGCAATTTATCTGCTTCAGGAACAGTAAAACCACCATATTGCTGACTAGCTGCAGCCATAACAATATCACCTACAACGTCAAAGGCAACATCTAAGGATTTTGGTTCATTATACCAAATGTTACCCATTTCAAAACCATCTTTTAATACTTCTTGGACGTTAAACAAACAGCAGTTCATTGTATCACGTCTTGCTGACATATCATGAATATAAATATATCCATCCCTGATAGCTTGCAATTCATCTACATTTAAGAAGAATTTTTTGTACAACTCTTTATTCAACTGGTTGAAAATAAGAGAACGTTTTGTAGAAACCAAAGCTGAATCAGCATTTGAATTCTCTTTATCCCCAATATACATTATTTTTTGACTTTCTTGGAATACTTTATCAAGCATTCTTACAAAGTCCGTTTTATAATTTCTGTAATTTCTGTAACTTCCTGCAACTTTAGGGTTAACATTTTCCAACGCACTTTCAACTATATTATGAATTTCAAGTATATCTATTTGTTTTTTACCCAACAAGGAAACTTCTTTTGTGACAAAATTACAAAGATTTGTCATTTCTTCATCTGTAAATGTCACCAACATTCTTGCTGCAGATTTTGAAACGGCATTAATTACTTTTTGAATATTGAACTCTTCACTGGTTCCGTCTTTTTTAATAATAGAAAGCTGAGATAAACTATTTACTTCGTTTAACAAAGTTTTGCTCGTAAACTTTGCCTCATTTTCAGATGCTAATCTCATTTTATCGGCAACTTTAGCCAAATTCATTTTGACTACATTTTCGTTATTATTTTGGTTGACCGCGTTTTGCATAATAAACAAATCTCCTCAATCTTTTAAGTCTGATATGTGTTAGTCTAGCATGCCATCTCAGTGGCATTTTTATGTTATTTTCGGGACTGTTTCTTTAACCCAAAACCCTCGTCCCATTCGGCTCCCGTACATATGCTAACCATTCATTTTTAGCATGCATTCAGTTGTCTTTAATACTCTAATTTTAATATAAATTTTCTTCTCTGTAAACACAATTTAAAAAAAATCATACATTTAATGTATTTGCTTTAAATAATTCTTAATATATAATTATAAACCCTTTACCAGCAAGCATCTTGCAAATTTTAAGTGTTTGTTTTACGATTATTCCTGTTTTTGAGGCATAAAAAGGAATAAAAATGTTTATATTAGATGCACCTTTCATATCACACACATTACTCAAAACATTAGACAAACAAGGTTTTTCGGTACTTTATAACAAATATTTAAAAGAACTTAACACATCAAAATATAACTTAAAATTTCTTGATGAAGAAATTGCAATAAATACAATCAACAAAAATCCTGATGAACTACTATACTCAAACTCTGAAAATGCTATTGATTGGATATTAAATAATTTACCTAACTCAAACGCAGCAATAAACATAAAGCTATTCAAAAACAAAACAAAATTTAGAGATATTTTAGCCAAAATTTATCCTGATTTTTATTATAAGGAAGTCGAGCTAAACAGTCTTTCCTCAATCAACCCTGATGAATTAGTTTTTCCATTTGTTATAAAACCAGTTATAGGTTTTTTAAGCTTTGGAGTTTATACTGTTAAAAATAAAGAGGAATGGGTATCTGTTCTAAATCAACTAACTTGCGAAATAGAAAAATTTGCAAACGTATTTCCTACTTCTGTTGTTAATTCCTCAAAATTTTTAATTGAAGAATTGATAGACGGAGAAGAATACGCAGTAGATGTATATTTTTCCAACAAACAAGAACCCGTTATCTTGAATATTTTTAAACATCCATTTCTTAACGAAAAAGACGTATCTGACAGAATTTACATAACATCAAAAGAAATAATAGAACATAACTTGTCAGAATTTAACGATTTACTTAAAAAAATAGGTGCATTAACTAATTTAAAAAATTTTCCTATGCATATAGAATTAAGAAAAACTCAAAAAGGAGAAATAATTCCTATTGAGGTAAACCCATTACGATTTGCTGGTTGGTGTACAACAGATATGGCAATACATGCATACGGAATAAATGTATATGAACACTTTGCAAATCAAACAAAACCCGACTGGAATAGCATTCTAAAAAATAATGACGGTAAAATCTGTTATTTTGCAATGGCTGAAGTTCCAAACAACATAGAAAAAAATAACATCAAAAACTTTAATTATGACGCATTTTTGTCAAACTTTTCCGAAATTTACGAACTAAGAAAAATTGACTATAGAACTAAACCTCTTTTTGCCATAATTTTCGGGCGATGCAAAAACATTAACGAAGTAAACAAAATTCTTGCACTAAAAACTGCTGACTATATTCAATACTAAACTAATTAATTCTTACACCTATTGCTTTTTTGCCTTTTGATTGCACCTATAATCTTTGAATTATTCTGCAACTCATAAAACTTCACAAAAGCCCATTGTAAAAGAGTTGTTGCTTCTTCTGCAGAAATTACACCAACCGATTGTAAATATTTAACCCTTGTATCTAAAACACAAAATAACTTAACCAACATTATGTCTGACATCCTATGTATTGGCCGTTCAAAATAATCAGCGACGCCGCCTGTATTATAAGATAATGTAGTAAATATTGTTTTCGCAATATCTTTAGCATTGTTTAATTCATAAGTAAAAAATGATAACAATGCCGATTTTGAACCATGTCTATATACATAAGTTTTTAAAATTTCTATTTTATCAGCAGAAAACATCCCTTGTTTTTCTACATCATTAACAACTGAGGCAGCTTGTTTTACATACAAAGGCACCTCTGATTCTGAAATATT
Organism: Candidatus Gastranaerophilaceae bacterium; assembly: GCA_045636305.1. Classification (GTDB taxonomy): domain Bacteria; phylum Cyanobacteriota; class Vampirovibrionia; order Gastranaerophilales; family Gastranaerophilaceae; genus RGIG2134. The sequence continues at coordinate 8,186 of JAZTXF010000140.1, forward strand.
TAAAGCTTTTGCTAAAATAGCAATATCACCCTTTTTCGTAAATATATTTTTTATGGGACGAAAAACAACTAAATCTCTTTTTTGCATAAGAAAACTGAAATCTTTACTTGAAATTTCGACATTCAAAACTTCATTAATTTGAGTTTTATTATGCAAAACAAAACGCGTCTTTTGTGCTTCCGAAAGTTTATCAGAAGACAAAACACGCATTAGGCTGTCAAAATTCAAACTATTGATTTTATTTACATTCATTATTTTTTATCAACGGAACCTAAAACTGGAGCAGGTTCAACCACTTCCAGTGCTTCTGTATGCCACTTCTTATAAATAAGTTTTCCAAGATTATGTCTTTGGGCATAAGCTTTAAGTTCCTTTTTGACGTCAGGAGCCAAAATATAAAGAACAATAACGTTTGGCACACACATTGCAATCATCATAGCATCAGTAATATTAATGATAGATGCAACATTCATTGCCGAACCTATAACAATAAATAAACAATAAATAATATTAAATGTTAAAACGCGTTTTTTACCTTCACCCAACAAGAAAGTCCAAGCTTTTTGACCGTAATAAGCCCATGAAATCAATGTAGACATTGCAAATAATACTGCAATTACTGAAAGAATTACAGGGAAGAAAGAAATTACAGACTCAAAAGCATTTGAAGCCAACTCTATCCCTGAAATCTTACCAATTTCCGTAGTATTTAAGACCCCTGATAAAACAATTGTAAAAGATGT
>JAZTXF010000141.1:0-27549 GCA_045636305.1 Candidatus Gastranaerophilaceae bacterium
TATAATCAACACAGGCAAAACCTGAAGTAGTCATTATAGAAATAACTTGAAAAACTGAATCTCTAAAAGCAACAGCAAATGAATAATCACTACTTAACAACAATGCCAAGGTCACAAACAACGCCAAACCCAAACTTATTCCCAAATAAAACTTAAATTCATCACTTTTTAATAAAGCAGAATATTTTCTCTGAACTAAAACCCTATATTGCAAAGGAAAATTGGCTCCGGCTAAAAACATAAAAATTATCGTTATCCAAATTATTGCATTAGAACCATAACCCGCAATACTGCCCGAGTGAGGAGAAAAGCCGCCGGCAGCTAAAGTAGATAGAGAATTACAAACTGCATCAAAAGGAGCCATCCCTGCAATAACATAACAACCTATTTGCAAAACCGTCAAAAACACGTAAACACCCCAAAGCGCTGTTGCAGTATGACGAATTCTTGGGGTGACTTTCTCTTCCGTAGGCCCCGGAGCCTCTGCATAAAACATCTGACGACCGGCAACTCTAAATTGTGGCAAAATAGCAATAAATAAAACTATAATACCCATCCCGCCAAGCCATTGACTCAAAGAACGCCACAAAAACATAGCTTTCGGATAATCAAAATCAATTAAAATTGTCGCACCGGTTGTAGTTATCCCCGATGTTGCCTCAAATAAAGCATCTAAAGGAGAAAAGCCATAAAACAAGTATGGAATAGCAGAAATTATAGATATTGCAACCCAACTTAATGAAACCGTAAACAAAGCTTCCGATTTTTTTATTAAATTTAAAGAATCCAACGACTCTTGATTTCGTCTTAAAAAAAAGCCCAATAGAAAAGAAACAAAAGATGCTACCAAAAAAGGAATCAAAGAACTATAATCTTTTTCAATAAGCGCTACAATACAAGGGACAAGAATCATTATAGAAATATATCTTAAAATTATACCAATTGCACTACATATAAAATTAATTCTCATTTTCTATCCTTTATGAAAATAATTTTTAACTTCCGTTGAATTTTCTGCCATTGTAAATACAATCAAACTATCATTTGCTCGTACCAATGTATCTCCTTTTGGAATAATAACACGTGAACCCCTACGAATTATACCGATAATAGCCTTTGCCGGTAGCTTTAAATCCATAATTTTAGTATCTCTAAAATTATCAGGGATATAAATATCAATAACTTCCCCCTGTCCTTGCTCAACAGTTGCAAGAATATCTATATCCGTTTCAATCAAAACATTATTAATTTCCGCAATAGCTGCTTCTTTTGGAGACATTGCAACATCAATACCAACCTTTTCGAACAGACCTATATTTCTTGTTTTAGAAACTCTTGTTATAACTTTTTTAACACCTAATTGTTTTGCTAAGAGAGAACATAACAAGTTTTTTTCATCATTATTTGTTACACAAACTAAAACATCAAATTCATTAAATTCTTCTGCTTGCAACAAATCTAAATCAGTTCCGTCACCGTTTAATACAAGTGTTTTTTTAAGATTTTCCGTCAAATATTCACAGCGTTTAAAATCTTTTTCTATAATTTTAGCTCTGATATTTGCCCGCTCTAAATCCTTTGCCAGCATTAAACCAACATTACCGCCTCCGATAATACCGACAGAACGAACCTTATCAGCGTCTTTAAACATTGTCCCCGCAAGAATATCCAAAGGCATTGCCGCCCCCATAAATATAACTTTATCATCCTGCTCAAACATCGTTAAACCCGATGGAATAAAAAGCTCATTATTTCTTGTTATTCCGACAACCAACGTTTCCTCAGGAAAAGAACAATCTTTAATTTGTTTGCCTAAAAGCATAGAATCTTCTTTTATTCTATATTCAAGAAGCCTTGCACGACCGTGGGCAAAATTTTCAACATCAATCGCTGCCGGAACAGTAATAATTCTAAAAATTTCTTGAGTTAACAAAGCTTCCGGCCATATCACCATATCAATTAACAATTCATTTTGATATTCAGAAGCCTTAATCAAACTCAAAGATTCAATATACTCTTCTTTACTTACAAAACAAGCCGTCTTTGCCATTGACATTTTTTTAACCGTAAGACAAGCAACAATATTCGCTTCATCCATGCCCGTACAAGCAATAAAAACATCAACATCTTTAATATTAATTTTTTCAAGAATACCTATATTGGATGCATTCCCAAAAACAAAATCTATATCCAACTTTTTAAAATCTTCAGAGCGATTCTCTTCCTTATCAATTACAATAATGTCGTGATCTTCAAAAAGCTCTGTTGCCAAAAGACAACCAACTTCATTTGCTCCAAATATAACAATTTTCATAAAAAATCCTTTTTAAGATATATCCATTTATACTTGAAAATCAAAAATAATTCAAATTGTTAAATTATGCATTTGGCAACACATTATTTAAAGCCGTCCAAGCTATATTTAACAGCTTATCAATTTCCTTTTCTTTAATAATATAAGGCGGCAAGAAATACATGCAATTATGCATCGGACGGAGAATAGCTCCTAATTTTAACCCCTCTTTATATATTTTTTTACCAATCTCATCACTAAAAGCAAAAGATTCTTTTGTTTTCTTATCCTTAACTATCTCTATTGCCGAAATCATTCCACACTGACGAACATCTCCCACGTTTTTATGAGAACGGAACCTTTCCAAACCTTGTCTAAATCTTTCAATTTTCGGTTTTAAATATTCCTCAATATTCATCTCTTTTAATATCTTAAGATTTTCACAGGCAACGCTTATTGCAAGAGGGTTTCCGGTATAACTATGCCCATGATAAAAAGTTTTTAATCCATCTTCATCAATATCATAAAAAGCATTATAAATTTTATCTGTTGTAATAGTTGCAGAAAGCGGCATATAGCCTGCTGTAATACCTTTAGCTACACATATTATATCGGGAACAATTCCTGCATGCTCATAAGCAAACAATTTACCCGTACGATAAAAACCCATTGCAACTTCATCATCAATAAAAAGAACATCATATTTATTACAAAGTGCTCTTAACTCTGTCATATATTCCTTTTTATACATTATCATTCCGCCTGCGGCTTGAACTAACGGCTCTATAATAATTCCTGCAATATTTTGATGTTGTTTTTCAAAAATATCTTCAATTGCCTTTAAACAATCTAAAGAACAAGACTCTTTGTCACAACCCATCGGACAACGATAACAATAGGGACTTGGAGCTTGTATAATGTCAAACAAAAGCGGCTTATAAACTTTATGATATAAATCAACTCCACCAACAGAAACTGCCCCCAATGTATCCCCATGATACGAATTTTTAAGCGCTACAAATTTAGATTTTTCTGGTTTTCCCGTTTGTGCCCAATACTGGTATGCCATTTTTAAAGCTACTTCTACAGCAGTTGAGCCATTATCGGAAAAGAAAACATGTTTTAACTCATTATTACACATTTCAACAATTGTTTTTGCCAATTTAATAGCTGGCTCATGCGTAAAACCCGCAAAAATAACATGCTCTATCTTTTTTGCCTGATTATAAAGAGCTTTATTAAGACGTTTATTAGAATGTCCGAGAGTATTCACCCACCAAGAAGAAACTGCATCAATATACTTGTTACCATCAACATCTTCAATATAAATACCTTTACCCTTTTTAATTATAATAGGTTTTTCGTCCCCTTCATATTTTTTCATCTGAGTAAAAGGATGCCAAATATATTTTAAATCATCTTCGATTAATTGTTGCTTTTTATTCATAATTTTTCCTATTTTATTAATGCTTGAACGTCCTTAAAACAAGGATTTTTTGAGGATTGCAACAGCTCAAACAAAACAATCTCAACACAAGTAATATTTGCACCATTTTGACGGAGCAATTCTTTTCCTGTTTTATATTCAAATTTATTTCTTGAAGCAGAAGCATCTGCAACAAAAGAAACTTCATACCCCTTAGAAATTAAATCAATCGCGGTTTGATATACACAAATATGAGCCTCAATCCCGCAGATAATAACATGTTTTTTTCCTGTTGCCTCAATTGCGCTTAAAATTTCTTGCTCTTTTAAAGCAGAAAAAGCCGTCTTTTCAAAATATTTTGCATCCTGTGCAATAACCACTTTTAAAGGTTCAATAGTAGCACCTAACCCTTTGGGATATTGTTCAGTAACAATTGTTTCAACACCTAACAAACTTGCAGCTTTTGCCAAAGCACAAGATTTTTTTACAATAGTATCTTTATTTAGCATTCCTACAAGTTTTTCTTGAATATCAACAATCAAAAGAATTGAATTATCAACACTTAACATATAAAATCTCCATTTTCATATACAAAAACATACTACTGCTGAAAAAATTGTTTATCAAGATAAATCTTTGGTATAACGCTGAAAATCTTTAATAAATTCCGTTAAAATTTCATTTAATTTTGTATCATCTATTTCACTTAAATCAAGACTTATTCTCTCTTTAGGAAGAACACCGGAAAAATTATGAATAAAATCTACATTTATTTTAGCAAAACCCGGATATGTAATTTTTAACACACTTTCCCATTGTCCGCATTTGAGAGTAAAAGAACTTTGATAATCTCCGCAAGATTGAAAAATTTGCGTATTAAACAACTTATCCTCCCAAATTTGTTGGACTTGATAAAAAACAGGAGTAATAACATTTTCAAGTTTTTTCAAAAAAGCAGCTTGAAAAAATTTGAAATTTTTTTGCCCCATCTTTTCATTATCCAACCAATTCAAAGGTTCCGCCATTTCTTTTGCATCATACACAACAATACTATTGCCCATCTCTAATGCTTCTGATATAGATTTATTCACATTTTTTTCCAAATCATCAAACAATAAAGTCCCAACCTCACAAGCACCTACACTTACAGACAAATCCCCTTCTAATTGAGTTTTCATTCTTTCATATACGGCAATCGCTCCGCAAGAATCTGCTTTTGCCAATAAAACATAGAATTTGTCATCACTACAAAAACCAATTTTATCCCTAAATCTTGTACACTTTTTAATCAAAGCACCTAAATTTGCAGGAGCTAACTGAGTTTTACAATTTATATCAGCAGAAACAATCATAAATACTGCTTGTTGACCAAGTTTTTGAAAAGATTGAATTTCACTTTCAAAAACCTTTCGCGCATACTCCTTTAGATAAAATCCTGTTTCTTCTTGAATTACATTTAAATCAACTAAAATTTTGTTTTTTGTACTAAGCTCTCTTAAGACCTCATTTTTTTTCAAACAAGATAAAATACTTGTAAGAATTTCTGCGTCCGAATTTTTTATAGAAACAAAAGAATCAACACCGATGTCAAAACCATTTACAACAAAATCCTCATCTAAAGAATCACTTACGATTAAAATAGGACTATTATACTCTTGAGCCGTTGCTTTAATTGATTTTACAAAGTCAAACGAAGAAACATCTTTTGCCCCGACACAAACAATAACAACATCAGGAACATTACTCTCAATTTCAAAAACAGCATCTCTATATGGGGCAATTTTAATTGAATCAACTTCACGTAAAACCGCCAACTTAACTCTTAAAGCCTTAGCCAATATTTCATCTTCTGAAATTACAACAATACTGTTCGATGTCATAAACTCCGTCTCCCTATATGTTAATTATATAATTTTTTTAAATTTGTGCAAATAGTGTAATTTTATAAAAAAACAATGTCCTTTTTTTAAAAAAAATATACAAATTTTTAATTTTCAAACCCTTATCCGGAAATAGTTTAGGTGAGTTAAGCCCGCAAAACTTGAATTTTTATCTTTTTATAGTATTATTTATTAAGAAAGTTTAAAACGAACTAAACAATCAAGCTTTCGAATTTACATAAACGAGGATTTTGAATGATTAGAAAGTTAATGACTTTGACTCTGATAATAACATTAAGCTTATTAACAGGAAAAGCAAATGCCAATACTTCTAACGCAGTACCCAAAGTTACAGTAAAAGAATATATTGTAAAACACTCAATGGAAATGGGCATTGATCCCGCATTAGCGTTAAGTATAGCTAAAATGGAGTCTGAATTTTGCCACGAAAAGAAAAACCCAAGCGGTGCTGTAGGAGTATTTCAACTTATGCCTTCAACCGCAAGAAGATTAGGGTTTAATCCATATTATGTAAACGAAAATATTAAAGGTGGATTAACATATTACAAGATGATGTATCAAAAGTTCGGATCTGTTGAATTAGCCCTTGCTGCATACAATGCAGGACCGGGAAATGTTGCAAAATACAAAGGAATTCCTCCTTTTAGAGAAACTAAAACTTTTATCTCAAATATTATGGCGGAATACCACAAACAAAAAGCAAATCCTGATCCTATTATAAACCAAGTTAAAACAAAAAAAGAACAACAAGTGGTAAAACCTGTTGAAGAAACCCAAAAAGTTCAAACCGGAACACCGGAACCTGAAACTCAGCAGGTAACAGAAGAACAAACACCGGTTGCTGAAAATATAATATCAATGAACACAAATGCCAAATAGGCAGATAAAAGGGTGAGATGTATAATTTAACAAAAACACACGAAATTACAGTCGACACAGTCATTTTTACAATACAAAATGACAAACTCAAGGTTTTGCTGGTTAAACGTGCAAACGAGCCATTTAAAGGAAAATGGACCCTCCCCGGTGGTTATGTAAAATTATCTGAGACATTAGACGATGCTGCTTTGCGTGTTTTAAAAGAAAAAACAAACATCCAAAATCTTTACCTTGAACAACTTTACACTTTCGGCAATCCGCTTCGTCACCCAAGCGCTCGTGTAATAACTGTTGCTTATTTTGCGTTAATTCGCTCTGACGATTTAAATTTATCGTTTGACAAGAATTCAGAAGTAACACAAGTTGAATGGCATGGTGTATACAACCTGCCGCCATTGGCTTTTGACCACAAAGAAATTATTGAATATGCGGTAAAAAGAATGAGAGAACGTTTAGAATTTTGTCCAATTGCATATCAACTTTTACCACATAAATTTACATTAACAGAATTACAAAAATCCTATGAATTGATTTTGGCACAAAACTTAGACAAACGAAATTTCAGAAAAAAATTTCTTTCAGCTGATATGCTAAAAGAACTGGATGAATATACAAAATCAGGTTCAAAAAGACCCGCAAGATTATATGAATTTAACAAAATAACAATAAATTCAAAACGCGGACACTTCTTCTCTTAAATAATTAACGTTTGACAAACAAACTTGCTGTAATTACAATAGTATTTACCAATTTTGAACATCAGTTTTTTAAGGAAAAAATATGTATATACAGATTGATGACATAAAAAATGCACCAGAACAATCTTTACGCATTGAGTTTGAAGATGTGATAAAAGAATTGGATGAAGAAAATCCAATTTATGCAGATATTACCTTCTCCATTTTAGGAAATATTATCACAGCAACAGGCAAAATTAGTGGCGAAATTAAAAGTACTTGCGTAAGATGCTTAAAAGAATTTAACAGAAAAATTAACATAAATTTAGATGAAAAATTCATGTTAGGAAACCTGTTTAACGGCATGGATGGTGAGATAGAGCTTAAGGAAAATAATTTTATAGAAGAGCTTGGCGATAAAAAAGAAATAGAAATTGAAGATTTAATTTATCAATCTGTAATATTAAACTCCCCAAATCAAATTGTTTGTGATATAAATTGTTTAGGAGATGAAATAATAGAAAAATATGTCAAGAAAGAAATCTCCGATCCAAGATTAGAAGTATTTAAAAATATAAAACTAGAAAAGGATAAGTAAAATGGCAGTACCAAAGAAAAGAACGGGCGCATCAGCTCAAGGACACAGAAGATCAAACTGGAAAGCAACAAAACCTGCAACTACAACTTGTACTAATTGCGGTGCAATTGCTTTAGCTCATACAGTATGCACAGAATGCGGATACTACAAAGGAAAACCTGCAAGTATCAAGCACGAAGACTTCAATGCAGAAACTGTAGAAGCAAAACCGGCTAAAAAAGCAACTAAAAAAGAAACTAAAGCCGTTGCTGTAGAAGAAACTAAAGAAGAAGTAAAAGCTGAAGTTGAAGAAACAGCAGAAGAAGTTGCAACTGAAGAAACTCAGGCTGAAGAAAAAGAAGCAGAATAGTTATTAACAATAGTATAAAGTGGAATTTGCCACTTTATACTATTATTTGAAAAGAGGGTAGAGTATTTTATGACAAGAATTGCAATTGATGCGATGGGTGGAGACAACGCACCAAGAGCCACAATAGAAGGAGCTGTTTGGGCTGCTCATGATTATAATGTGGCTATTGAATTAGTTGGAAAAGAAGATGTAATTGAAGAAGAATTACAGCGAATTGCCCAAGAAGGGATTAAACAAAATCGTGCAGGTTTATTCCAGCACAAACTAAAAGTTGACCTTTCTAAACTAGACATAAAAATTACTCAAGCAACAGAAGTTATTGAAATGGGCGAAGCCCCCGGTCAAGCAATCAGAAAAAAGAAAAAATCTTCAATCGTACTTGCCGTTAATGCTGTTGCTACAGGAAGCTCACAAGCAGTTGTTGCTGCCGGCTCAACCGGTGCTGCTATGGCATCAAGTTTATTTGGACTTGGCAGATTACCCGGAATTGCAAGACCCGCAATCGCCGCAACTTTACCTACAATGAAAAAACCGGTTGTTCTTATTGATGCAGGCGCAAACAGTGAATGTACAGCTGAGATGTTAGCTCAATTTGCTATTATGGGCGCTACTTTCTCAAAAAGCGTTCTTGGAATTGAACAACCACGTATCGGTGTTTTAAATATCGGCGAAGAAGCAAGTAAGGGAAATACTCTTGCTTTAGATACATACAAAATGCTTGAAGAAATGGGAGACAAAATAAACTTTATAGGAAACGTAGAAGGAAAAGAACTTTTCCTAGGCGATTGTCACGTCGTTGTTTGTGACGGTTTTGTCGGAAACGTTGCATTGAAAGTTGTTGAAGGCTCTGCTTCAATGCTATTTAAATTAATAAAACACGAGTTTAAACAAGATATTTTAGCAATGATTGTTGGATTACTTGCTAAACCGTTTATGAAAAGAATTTACAAAAAAATTAACTACGAAGAATTTGGCGGAGCATTACTTTTAGGCGTTAAAGGGATAACTGTAATTTCTCACGGACGCAGTACCGCATACGCCATCAAAAATGCTGTTAGAGTAGCAAAAGAAGCTGTAGAAACAGGTGTTAACAAAAAAATCTCAGAATTTTACGAAGGATAGAAAAATGACAATACCAACAATGATAGCAGGGATTGCGTTTCACGTTCCCGAAACAATTATAACAAACGAAGACCTAACAAAAATTCTTGATACATCTGACGAATGGATTACAACCAGAACAGGTATCAAAGAAAGACATTTGTGCTCAGGAGATGAAAACGCAAATGATTTAGGTATTGCTGCAGCAAAAAAAGCTATAGAAAATGCCAAAATAAATCCTGAAGAAATTGACATGATTATTGCCGCTTCATCCGCACCACATTATGCATATCCATCAACAGGTTGTATTATACAAGCCGCAATCGGAGCAAAAAAAGCTACAGCATACGACATAACAGCAGCATGTTCAGGTCTTATATATTCAATGAGAATTGCAAAAGCTTTTATTTCTTCAGGAATGTGTAAAACTGTTTTGGTTGTTGCTACTGATAACAATTCAAAATTTATGGATTGGACAGACCGTTCAACATGTGTTTTATTTGGCGATGGTGCTGGCGCAATGGTTCTTAAAGAATCTGTTGACGGTGTTGAAGATATTATGGAAATAGAAACCGTTTCTGACGGTGAAAAAGGAATGCTTATAAGCATGCCAATGATTGGCGAAAATTGTCCTTTGGTTGAACCAAACACTAAAGCGCCTTTAAAAGTTTATATGAATGGCAAAGAAGTATACAAATTTGTTGTAACAACAATGCCTGAGGCAATTGCAAAATGCGTTGAACGCTCAGGACACACTCCTGAACAAATTGATTATCTTGTTCCTCACCAAGCAAACGTAAGAATAATAGATGCAATGGCAGAAAGACTCGGTTACGACAGCGAAAAAGTCATTGTTAATATTCACAAATACGGTAATACTTCTGCAGCAAGTATTCCAATCGCACTTTGCGAAGCTGTACAAGAAGGTAAAATCAAACTTCCTTGTAAAGCAATTCTTACAGGATTTGGTGCCGGCATGACTTACGGTACGGCCATTGTAAGGCTCAGAGAAGGTATTTGTTAATTTTAAAAAATTAAAAGCCCCAAACGGGGCTTTTTTCATAAAGATAAAAATTTGCTAAAAGAAAACCTTTTTGACATAATATTAACATCAAAAATTAAGGAGAAAATTTATGAGTAAAATAGCATTCGTATTCCCCGGACAAGGCTCACAGGCAGTTGGTATGGGTAAAGATTTATATGAAAATTTCGCTTCAGCAAGAGAAGTTTTTGACAGAGCAGATGCAGTATTAGGAAAAAGCATCTCTAAAATGTGTTTTGAAGGACCGGATGAAGATTTAAAACAAACAATAAATACTCAACCTGCCATTTTGACAACATCTATTGCGGCTCTTGAAGCATTTAAAGAAAAAGCAAATATAAAACCTGATTATGTTGCAGGTCACAGCTTGGGAGAATATTCAGCTTTATACAGCGCATGGGCACTAGATTTAGATGATGTTCTTAAAATTGTTCAAAAACGTGCAGAGCTTATGAACGCTGCCGCTACAGGATCAATGGCAGCAGTAATAGGCATGGCTCAAGAGCAAGTTGAAGAATGTGTTAAAAAAGCACAAACCTCAGGAATTGTTTCCATTGCTAACTATAATTCACCGGCACAGGTTGTTATTACAGGCGAAACCCAAGCTATTGAAAAAGCTTGTGAACTTTTAAAAGAAGCAGGAGCAAAAAGAGTTATTCCTTTGGCTGTTTCAGGTGCGTTCCATAGCGCATTAATGAAAGACGCAGCAGAAGAATTTAGAACTTTTGTTGAAAAATTTGAAGTTAACGACTCAAATTGCCCTGTTATAACAAATGCGGATGCAAAAGAAACAACTCTAGGTACGGAATTTAAAACAAAAATGCCTGAACAAATCTACTCATCCGTATATTGGACTCAAACAGTTAACAAAATGGCAGAAAACGGTGTTGATACAATAATTGAAATTGGTCCAGGTAAAGTTCTTGCTGGCTTGGTTAAAAAAATTAATCCTGAAATGAAAGTATACAACATCTATGATGTAGATAGCTTAAATGCAACTGTAGATGCACTAAACACAGCTATTATCTAAAAACAAAACTCTATAAAAAAGGCTTCTTTTTCAAGAAGCCTTTTTATTTCACCTTAATTTCCGTAAAGTTTATTTTGAAATTTAGTCAAAGCTTCTTGTTGTTTTTTCTTTTGAGCTTCTTGACGAGCCTTTCTTTCTGCCTCATAAGCGGCTTTTTGAGCTTCTTGCTGTTTTCTTAATTCTTCTTGTTTTTTAGCAGGAGCGTTTTTCGCTTCTTCAATTTTCTTTTGTAGTTCAGCTTTTTTTGCTTCTTGTTCTTTCTTTCTTGCAGCTTGCTCTTCTGCAATTTTCTTTTGTTGAACTTCTTGTTTAGCTTTTAATTCAGCTTTATTTTTTTCATGTGTTGATTTAATAGCATCTGTATAAGATTTTTTAGTAGCATTCCAACTATCTGCAAACGGATTAGAATTTGCGGCCATAGACATACCTGCAGAAAAAATAACAGAAGATACTAACAATGTTAATCCTAATTTTTTCATAATAATTGCCTCCTATAAAATAACAGAAACATTATAGCAATAAATGTTAAAAAAGTGCAAATTATTTTATCTGTGTTATGATATGAAACAAAGGATAGTCTTAGTTTTTAAGGAGAAAAGTATGACAGATAAAAAAGTTGCATTGGTAACAGGCGCATCCAGAGGAATAGGAAAAGCATGCGCTGTAGAATTAGCCAAAGCCGGATACAGCATTGCTGTAAATTATGCAGGCAACAAAGAAGCGGCAGATAATACAGTAAAAGAAATACAAGCTTTGGGCGTTGATGCAAAAGCATATCAATTTGACGTTGCATCAAAAGATGCTTGCGAAGAAGCTGTTGCAAAAATTTTAGAAGACTTCGGGCAAATTGATGCATTAGTAAACAATGCAGGTATTACTCGTGACGGTTTATTTGTAAGAATGGCAGACGATGCCTGGAATGCAGTTATAAACACTAATCTAAACTCTGCGTTCAACGTTACAAATCCTGTATCAAAAGCAATGATGAAAGCTCGCAAGGGTGCTATTGTAAACATGGCAAGTATATCAGGTGTATACGGAAATGCAGGACAAACAAACTATGCAGCAGCAAAAGCAGGTCTTATTGGCTTTACAAAAGCTCTTGCTAAAGAAATGGGTGCAAGAGGAATCCGTGTAAACGCTGTTGCCCCAGGGTTTATTCAAACAGATATGACAAAAGATCTTAAACTGGATGGTGTTGCTGAACATATCCCACTAAGAAGACTTGGCAATCCGGAAGACATTGCTAAAGCCGTAAAATTCCTTGTTGAAGACGGTACATACATCACGGCACAAGTTCTATGTGTTGACGGTGGTTTAGTAGTGTAAATTATTTTGTAATATATTTGGCAAAATAATCTTTTATAGTATAATAATTTTGTTGGAACTAGTTATTAATTAAGTATGAGGAAAAAACAATGAGTACATTTGAAAGAGTTAAAAAAGTTGTAGTAGATCAATTAAGCGTTGATGAAGCGTTAGTAACTCCAGAAGCAAGCTTCACAGCTGATTTGGGTGCTGATTCTTTGGATACTGTAGAATTAGTTATGGCTTTCGAAGAAGAATTCGGTTGCGAAATTCCTGATGAAGAAGCTGAAAAAATTGCTACAGTTCAAAACGCAGTAGACTACATCGAAGCTAACTCATAGTTTGAACAACTAATAGTTTTTTGCGAGGAGTTTTTAATAATTTAAATTCTCCTCGTAATTTTAAAACTTCCAACACAACTAATTTAGTTGCTATCACAAGATTTATTAAAAGGGAAAAACAATGTCTAAAAGAAGAGTTGTCGTAACAGGTCTAGGCGCAATTTCTCCATACGGAGCCGGTGTTGACTTGTTATGGAAAAATATAACTGCGGGAAAAAGCGGTATTGACACAATTAAAAATATCGATTTAGAAAAACACAATGTTCATATTGCCGGAGAAGTTGAAGGTTACGACCCAATACAATACTTTGACCCAAAAGAGGCTAAAAAAACTGACCGCTTCACACAATTTGCACTTATTGCTGCAGATGAAGCTATTAAAGACTCAGGATTAGATATAGAAAAAGAAGCTGACCCATATAGAGTTGGGGTTATCTTTGGTTCTGCCGCGGGCGGTTTTGATACACTTGAAAAACAACACCAAACCATCATTGATCGTGGACCGACAAAATGTTCACCATTTACTATTCCGATGTTAATTGTAAACATTCCTGCCGGCAAAATTTCTATGAAATATGGTGCAAAAGGTGTTAACAAATCCATCGTTACAGCTTGTGCCACTTCTGCCCACTCAATTGGTGATGCTTTTAGAGCTATTCAATGGGATGATGCGGATGTAGTTATTGCAGGCGGATGTGAAGCTGTTATTACTCACTTAGGTATCGGAGCTTTCTCTAGTGCAAGAACACTTTCAAAACGCAATGACGAACCTCAAAAAGCTTCAAGACCTTATGACAAAGACAGAGATGGTTTTGTTATGGCAGAAGGTGCAGGCGTTTTAATCCTTGAAGAATATGAACACGCTAAAAAACGTGGTGCAAAAATTTATGCAGAACTTGTCGGATACGGACAAACTGCTGATGCATATGATGTTGTTGCTCCTTGTCCAGAAGGCAAAGGTGCTCAACGTTCTATGGAAAATGCAGTTAAAGATGCCGGTTTAAAACCTGAAGATGTTGATTATGTTAACACTCATGGAACTTCAACCGGATTAGGAGATAAAGCCGAATCACATGCTGTTGCTAGAGTATTTGGAGATAAAGAAACAAACAAAAAATTGTCTGTTTCTTCTACAAAATCTATGATTGGACACATGCTCGGAGCTTCCGGTGCGGTTGAATCTATCATCTGTATCAAAGCAATCCAAGACGGTATTGTTCCACCAACTATAAATCTAGAAAACAGAGATGAAGAAGTAGCTGACCTTGATTACACACCAAATACGGCTAAGAAAAAAGAAGTTAATGTTGCATTGACAAACTCTTTTGGCTTTGGCGGACACAACGCTTCTTTAGTTTACAAAAAAATATAATTATTTTAAAACATACAAAAGAGGCTCATAAGAGCCTCTTTTGCTCTATCTTTTTTATCTGTTTAATTAACTCCATCAATAAAAGCGGTTATTTTAGAAATGCTATTTTCAAATTGATTCATTTGTTTTTCCATCATTTCTATTTTTTGAAGTAAAAGTTTATTACTTCTTGAATTTTCATTTGCTGCAGATGCTTGTGAAGCAATAAATTCAAGAATTGACGCCACTTCTTCACCCCCTACAGGACTGTTAGAGATGTTATCAAGCTTTTTCTCCAATGATTTAATTTTCAATTCCTGAACTTCAAGTTTGTCACTTATTTTATCCAAACCGCATTCAATATCATACAAGAATTTTGAATAATCTGTATCAAACTTACGTTCAAATTTTGTTGTAAGTTCAACAACAGCCTCTTTAACCTTTGTAATTTCGTCTGTTTTATCTTCTAAACGAGCCAAATCGTGTTTAATTTCTTTCAATTCATCTTTATTGTCACCCGCTTGAGAAGCAATAGAATTCATTGTTTTAGCAGAATCATCAATCCATTCTGCAAGATGCATAAACGCTTCGTTCAATATCTTGTCAGATCTCAAACCTGACATCACCAAAGCCTTAACATCCTCAAGATTTCTTTGCACATTTGTATTATCAAATCTGTTACATTTTTCATTAATTTCTTCAATAATTTTCTTAAACTCAGCTATATTTGACTTAAGATGATTATTTGCATCCTCTGACGTCAAAATTAATTTATTAGTTCTTTTAGAAATACTTGAAATATCATCTCTAATATCATCAATAGAATCTAATCTTTCCGCAACTCCGTTTTCGTCTTCTTGACTACGTTTTAAGATTTCAGTAATATCACTGATTGCCATTCGCATTTTGGCAATATCTGTTTCAACATCCGGCAAAGTATAAGTATATTTACCTGAAGATGAGGCAGAGCCGGTTGTTATACTTTCCAAGATTAATTTTAAATTATTAATTTTTTCATCAATATCATCATTAGAATTTGTATAATCAACCAAATCTTTTTTTAATTTATTGATTTCGTTTTTGATTTCATCTGCATTATCAAAAATAACATTTTGAATTTCTTCAGACTCTTCAATAAATGAAACATTTTCAAAAACAGTTGCCAAGCTACGAATGAACTGTTCTTTAAGGTTTTTTAACTCATCTTTAATAAAGATTTTTGTTTCTTCTTTTTCTGATACAGCGTCTAGTCCTGCAAGTGCACTCAAGCCTTCTTGGTAACGCTCAATTACTTCTTTTAAAGAAGCATTCTCGTCCTTAACAACAGCCTCTATTCCTTTTGTTTTAAAACTTATATCATTTAATGCTGTTTTTATTTCATCAAAATTATCAGAAATTTCTTCTCCACTTGGCATTTCAGCAAGAATAATATCTCTTAGAGCAACAAGTTTTTTATTTATATCTTCTGCAGAAGTTTCAAAGGAATCAGATAAGGTATGCAATGAAACTTCTAAAGAAGTTGTCTTGTTAAGTTCAGCCATTTTCTCTGCTAATTCACTGATTTGTGTTTTAACAAATTGTTTTGTACCTTCGCTATACGCACTCAAATCAATATCTGCAAGCGCTTGTATTTCTTTTTGATAACTGTTGAGTTTCTCTATTATGTTTTCTGTATTATTATCAACATGCTTTTTAATCTCTTCAGAGAAAGCTTTAACCTGCTCCTCATTCGAAGCAAAATACTCCTCAAAATATTCACAAACAATATTTTTTACACTATCTACAACAGAATCAAAATTTGATACTTTTATAATGATTTCTTGAATATCATCTTTCACATAAGAAATTTTATCTTCTATTGCCTCTGTAATTAACTTGATATTATCCGTAAAACTTGCATCTAAATCATTTGACAACGCATCTAAAATATCATCAGAAATACCCTGAAGTTTTTCTTCTAAAGCTTTTACCGTTTCAAGAACACCGGTATAACTTTCTTCCGACTTTGATTTCAAAAGTTCATCTTTTACCAAAGCTAACTGGGTTAAAATCTCATTTTTATTTAATTTAGAACCTGATTCAATTGCCATTTCTGTTGCAGATATTTCTTTGCTTAGTTCCTCTAAATGCGCTGTTAATTTTTCTACTTTTTCAGAAATATCATTTGAAAATCCTGTTTTTAACTCTTCCAAATTTATTTCTTGAGTTAATTTTCTGATTAACTCTGTATTAGATTCCTTGTAGGCAGATTGAAGCGTTATTTCAACATTTTTCAAATCTTCCTGCAAATTGTTCTGTGTTTTTTCCAGTCTTTCAACCACATCCTTTGAAAAATCAGTTTTCAATTCTTCCAAATTTATTTCTTGAGTTAATTCTCTGATTAACTCTGTATTAGATTCCTTGTAGGCAGATTGAAGCGTTATTTCAACATTTTTTATATTTTCTTGTATATTATTTTCTAGTTTTTCTTGCAAATTATCTGTTTTTTCACATTGCATGTCAGCTTTTTGACTTAAAATATTAAATGTTTTTTGAAGGTCATAAAGAAGCTCTTCCTTCATTGTTGAATTATCTTCATCAAGCTTGATAATTTTATTTGTTATTTCATCAATAGCTTTTTTCAATTCATATTTGAGATTTTCTCTAAACTCTTCTCCCGCTGAACTATCTTTAGTCAATGTTTCTGTAACACTCGCAAGAGAAGTTCCCAAAATTTGTTTAATTTCAGAACTTAATTCTTGGGATTTTTGATTATTTTCACAAATCTTCTCTTCAATAACAGACAAATCTTTTGAAATAAGCTCTGTTTCTGTTTTTAAATTGTCCATTACGGACATTAATTCATTTTTGTTTTGTGAAGATATTTCTTGAAACTTACTTATTAATTCTTCATCATTATCCACTAATAATTGTTGTAATGATGACAAAATTTCGCCAATTTTGATACTGAAAATTCCAATTCTATCAGAAAAAGTAGTCAAAACTACATTACTTGCCGCATCAATTTGTTCTTTTAGATTAGTTTGTAATTCACCTTTTAAATTATTTACAATATTAAAAAGATTTTCTACAAAAGAAATTATTTCTTCTTTGTTTTTTACAGATGTAGCCGTAAAAGAATTTTTTATCTCGTCTAATTTTATCTCTACTGTTTCAAAATCTTGTGCAAAATCAAAAGATTTAACTTGCTCAATTTCAGACTTAATTTCACTCAAGACCTCTGTAACCGAACCAACAAGAGTTAAAATTTCTTTTTTACTACCTTCAACATTACTGTTAATTTCTTTATCAACATTACCAATTTTATCTTCCAATTTTTGCAAACCAAAAACCAAATCTGTTTCAGCAATTTGCTGAAGATTCATTTTTATCTCAGATAAAACTGAAGAAATTGTTTGTGTCGCCGATAAGAGTTCTGTTTTGTTTGTTTCAAGCACATTAACAAAATCTGTACTCAAAACTTTTTCTATATCCTCTTTAACTTGATTTAATTCTTCAATTACGGTTTGTGTTTTAGCAAGAATTTCTTCTTTATTTTGTGTACCTACAAAAACTAAACCGGTTTTTATTTTTTCTAATTGTTCTCCCAATAATACAATTTTGGTATCAACACCACTGCCGGCAATTTGATTTGTATTACTTTGAATTTCATTTAATACTTCCGACAAGGTTGTTATAGCACCAAGAAGCTCTGTTTTGTTTGCAGAGGCAGAAGAAATAACATCAGAAGAAACAACCTCTTTTATCTCTTCTTTTGAAGACAAGATTAAAGAACTCATTTCTTCTTTTATATTGTCGGCTTTTTCTTTTGCCTGTTCAATAACATCAACAACATGTTCTTTATTCTTTTCAGCATTGTTATGCAAACCATTTGTCAAAACGGAAATTTTTTCACCAAGCAAATCTAAAGATTCTCTTAATTTTGATTCAAAATCTGCTTTTAATCCTACTACATTTTGACTGAAAGCGCCTGATAATTGGGTTAAAAGGGATTCTTTTGCAACTTCTGCCTTTGTTTGAGTTTCTACGATTTTTTCTTCTATTTTGTTCGTTACTTCACCAATATTGGTTAAAATTTCTGATTTAGATTCGTTTAAAATATCTATCGCCTTAACAGAAACCTCTTTTACTTCTCCAATGCTTTCTAAAATAGTATTTTTAGATCCAGTAAGGCTTCTATCCAAATTCAAATTTAAACTTTTTAAATAATTTATAGATTCAACAACATTTTGTTGCAACTCTGAAACAGCAGTCTTAACGGCCTCAAGAACATACCCTTTATCCGTATTATTAATATCGTCCAATCTTCTTTCTACATTTTGAGAAAAAATAGTTATTTCTTTATTAATTTTTTCTGTTTGCTCAAGAATAAAAGTATCTTTTAGCATACTTTCACTTATATTTTGAATATTGTAATTCAAATCACTTGACGCTGTTTGAAGATTAGCAATTTCTGCTAAAATTTGTTCTTTGTTTGAAACAGAGTTTGTTTCTAAATCTTTTACAAATGTTTCTATCTTTTGTTCAAGGTCATTTAAACCATCCAAAAAAGCTTGTTGCAAATCAGATTTTAAGGTGTATGAAACAGTTTGAACATTTTGAATTTGATTTAATACAGATTCAAAATTAGATTTAATATCTCCAACCGTTTCAATAACTTTTTGAGAAGCTTGTTCATTATTCTCTGTAACTTTATTTAAAATATCAACCAAAGATTGATGACTAAACGCTTCTATTTGATTTTTCAAATCTATAAGTTGTGATTTTACAGACTCATCAAAATTCAGCCCTGCAAATGAAGCTTGAACAGCTTCAACCTTAGAAGATAATTGTTCTATTTGCGAAATTATTGAAAATTTTTGGTCAGCAGAAACATTTGCCAACTCATTTTTCAATAACTCAACATTTGCGTTAAGTTTTCCGGACAAATCAGAAAAACCTACAGAAATTCTATCAAACATATTTTGAGCAAAATCTGAAGATTGACTCAAAAGAATTACAACGCCATTTATTCCTTCTTTTAAATCATTAAATAAACCTTTAATTCCGTCATATTGTGTCAAATTAAAATCTTTCGTCTCTGTAAGAACATTACTAAGTTGATTTAATTTAGTACCTGTTACTTCAAAAATTTCATTAAAAAATTGTTTACTGATTTGATTTTCATTAACAAGATTTAATGACTCTTTTACTTCGTCTATTATTGTTTTTATTTGACCTAATTCGCCAACCAAGGACTCTTTATTAGTTGTAATATCATTATTTATTTGATATTTTGCTTCATTTATAAGAGATGTTATTGTATAAACTTTTTGAGCTATATCATTTAGTATCTCTGTTTTGTCTGAAGAAGAAACTTCTTGAACATTTGACAAACTAATTTGAAGGTCTTTTACACTACTATTAATTGTTTCAAAAAGATTATTTTGAACACTCATTGCATAAAGAACTTGCTCGTTTGAAGACAAAATAGTATTTTTGTTTTCTGACAAAATATTCTCAAAAGCAACAATTTTTTCATTCAAAGCTTGATATGTTGTATCATTATCTATTGCCGTTTTTGTTGCTTCAACAACCTGCCTGAGTATTTCCAAACTATTTAAAATCTCAACTTTTTGTTCAATATTGAAAGTAGAATATTCATTTGTTAATTGTTCTAATCTAAAAACAAAATTTTCATATCTTTCATTTACAAGCCCTTTAATTTCTTCTGTTTTTGCATCAACTTTTCCATAAATTTGGTTAATAATTTCAGCAAAATTTTGCGAAAAAGCTCTAAGTTCATCTAAACAAGCATTAAATAACCCTCTCAACCCTTCGCTTGAATTATTTAAAACCCCTTCCAAATTTGAAATTTTTTCTTCAATAATTCTTTGTGTATTGTTCAAGTTATCCGAAAAACCGTCAATAGAACCTCTCATTGCCATAGCAATCTGTTCTTTGGCATTATTAATATAAGAAACAATAGTATTAATTTCTTCTTTAACAATAAGAATATCCGAACTGTTATCTTTTTCTACCTTTGAAACAACATTTGATAAAACATCGTGAATATTAGACAAAGCACTCTGAAAAACATTAAATTTCTCATCCAACAAATATGCATTTTGAGCAACATTTTCACTCCATTTTGCAGTTAATTGATTTATGGAATTTATTGCGCCTTCTGACAATTCTCTGATATTATCTTTTGTAGATAAAGATGAAATTAGGGGAATAATATTTCTTAATTCATTGTTATTTTGTTCAAAAATTTCTCTAATATTTTGTTGACCTGACTCAAACCCAGCTTGAATAGCCTCTAATTTATTAGTAATAAAGTTGCTTTCTTCTTTTGAAACAAGATTAGTAATTACCGCATTTAAATCAGTAAAATAATTATTGAGTTTAAATTTGTTTTCTTCTTCTTGAGATGCAGCATCATTTTTAAATGAAGAAATCATTTCTATAGCAGAACCCAATTTTTCATTTATTGCCTCAATATCTGATTTATTAACCAAAATACGAACAGAATCCTTCAAAGCCTGTATTTCAGCCAACAAAGAAGAAACATCCAGCCTAATATCTTGAACATCGCTATTAGCAGAAAGAGTTGAAATATTTGTTATAATTTCACTTTGTTTTGTATTCATTGCCAAAACAGCATTTATAACATCATTTAATCCTTTTTGAAGAACAGAAATATCCCCTGAAAGAGCAACAAAAGCCTCTGAGCCTGAAGTTGATTCAATAAGTTTTTTTACAGACTCAAAGCTCGCATTAATATCATAAGAGAAATTTTCCATGCTTGTACGATAATCAGAAACTTCTGATTGAATACGGCTTGAATGATAATCAAACTTGTTAGAAAGGTCCATTCTGCTCAATTCAGTTTGAATACCTTCAACCGCAGAATTAAAATATTTTGTTTGAGAGTTTAAATCACGAGAAAATTCAAGAATACTATCTGACAAACGAGTGAAAACCGTTACCATTTCAGGAGATTTTAAAGAATCATTTAAGTTTGCTTGAACTGTTGTAATTTGAGATTGAACACCCTCCAATCTTGATTGAATAACATTGTGTCTATCTTCAATAGCTTTTCTTAACTCACCTTTTAAGTAAGAAATTAATTCATTAGATTCAAAATCAGAAATGGTATCAAGTTTTGTACTAATATTTTCTAAAACTTGTTTGGTAAAACCGTCAAAAAAGACGCCTGATTTAGTTTGTTGTTCTATAGCTTGCGCCAAACCATCAATCTTGTTTTCTATAATTTCTAAATATTGATTTTCACTCATAATTTTGCTCTCTAACTACAATTATCCTATTGTAATATTGTAGCAAAAGAACCACCCAATGTGTATTATATTACAATACTTTAAGCATTTTTAACATTCTAAACTTGATTAACAAATTCTTTTATTCGCAACAAATCTTTTTTTGTTAAATCTCTGGGCGAACCTTCCTCCAAAGAATGCTTTCTGAGCAAATAAGAGGGATGAAAAATAACCATAGCTTCAATTTCACCAAAAAGCTCCAGCCATTGCCCACGAATTTCCGAAATTTTATAATCCTTTTGAGAAAAAGATTTTAACGCAGTTGCACCACAAAGAACAATAACCTTTGGTTTTACGATGTTAATTTGTGCCGACAAAAAATCACTGCAACAACTTTTTTCATAATCGGTAGGAACTCTATTTGCGGGAGGACGACATTTTACGGTATTCACAATATAAAAATCTTTGTTTCGCTCAAAGCCAACCTCTTGCATCATTTGGGTCAAAAATTTTCCTGCACGACCTACAAAAGGAACCCCGGAAGCGTCTTCTTCCGCCCCCGGAGCTTCTCCTATTAACAAAATTTTTGCATTAGGGTTTCCATCTGCAAACACTTTATTTAAACACGTAGCTCCCAATTCACAAGCCTTACATTGTTCCACAACTTTTTTTAGCTCTTTTAAAGCTTTCTCTTTCACTTCCATATTCAAAAACTCTTCGTTCCACTTTAAATATCTCATAAAATAATAATACAAAATTATTAAAACAGTAGCCAGCACCTTGCAAAAACAATTTAAAAATATTTACATTTAATTAAAAGCACAAGTGTTTCTTTATCTTGTGTCTTGTGATATTATTAATTAACACATCAGATAGGGAAAATTATGTTAAGATTTGCACAAACACATAATTTAAAAGGAACTTTAATTTGTGTTGAAGGAATAGATGGTTCAGGAAAAACCACCCAATTAAAAATATTGTATGATTGGGTAAAATCATTAGGTCTTGACGTTATTTATACCGAATGGAATTCCTCTGACCTTATCTCGCAAACAACCAAACTTGCAAAAAAGAAAAATTTGCTTTCACCAAGAACCTTTTCTTTGTTACACGCAGTTGATTTTGCTGACAGATTAGAAAAAGTTATAATCCCAGCAATGAAAGCAGGTTTTATAGTACTTGCAGATAGATATGTTTATACAGCCTTTGCTCGAGATGTTGCAAGGGGCGTTGACTCTGATTGGGTTAGAAACATGTATGGTTTTGCCATAAAACCAGATTTAACAGCTTTCTTCAGCGTCAGCGCAGAAGAATCACTAAAAAGAATTTGTGCAAACAGAACCCCAAAATTCTATGAGGCAGGTATGGACTTAAAACTTTCTAACGACCCTTATGAAAGTTATATCATTTTCCAAAATAGAGTAAATGAACAATATGACAAAATGGTTTCAGAATATAATTTATTTAAAATTGATGCGAAAGAAAGCATCCACACAAAACAAATGAAACTCAGAGCAGAATTTAAAAAAATATTAGAGCAAAAAGGTATTTCTATCTAAGATGAAACAATACAAAACAAAACACGGATACAATGGCTTGTTGATAGTAGTTGAAGGGACGGACGGTGCCGGAAAATCAACTCAAATTAATATGCTAAAAAGATGGATAGAAGACCAAAGCTATGGGGCAATGGTTAGCGAATGGAAAACCTCCAGACTAATAAGCCAAGTTATTGATGATGCAAAAGAACGAAATCTGCTAAATCCAACAACTTTTAGCTTGTTGTATGCCGCGGACTTTGCGGATAGACTTACAAACACTATCATCCCCGCATTAGAAGCCGGTTTTGTTGTTCTGATGGACAGATACAAATATACTGCTTTTGTTCGTGATGTTGTTAGAAACCATGATATGGAATGGGTAAAAAAATTATATGACTATGCCCCGGAACCTGATTTGGTTTTCTACTTAGACATGCCTGTTGAAACACTATTAAAGAGAATTATAGGCACAACGGGTTTGGATTATTATGAATCAGGACGAGATATAGGTTTGAGCAGAGACTTCTATAAATCTTTCAAACTATATCAAAGTCAATGTCTTGAAGAATATGAAAAAATGAAAAACGAGTATGGCTTTATTTCGATTGACGGGACAAAACCACAGGAAGAAATAAACAAAATAATGCAAAAACACCTGCAAAAACTTTTTGATACAGGTATCTTATCATAATTTACAATTTGAAACTAAAAATTGACCCCCCTACCTTTTTGAAGTACCATGTTAAAAACAGTTAGACATTAAGGAGAGTCTTAAATGGCTTCAAAAAAATTTTTATTCACTTCAGAATCAGTAACAGAAGGACATCCTGACAAAGTTTGTGACCAAATTTCCGATGCAATTTTAGACGAGTTTTTAACAAAAGACTCAAAATCAAGAGTTGCAGCAGAAACAACAGTAACAACAGGCATGGCTTTTGTTTGCGGAGAAATTACTTCTGATTGTTATGTAGATATTCCACAAGTTGTAAGAAACACCATCAAAAATATCGGATATGTTGGACGTGAAGGTGGCGGCTTTGATTACAAAACTTGTGCCGTAATAACAAGTATAGACGAACAATCTTCTGATATTGCCGGTGGTGTAAATAAAGCTTTTGAAACTCGTGACAATAATGCAAATACCTCATCAATGGAAACAGAAAACATTGGCGCAGGTGACCAAGGAATCATGTTTGGTTTTGCTTGTAACGAAACTCCTGAATTAATGCCACTTCCAATCAGCCTTGCTCACAGATTGGCGTTAAAACTTACCGAAGTAAGAAAAAACGGCACGCTAAACTATTTAAGACCTGACGGAAAATCACAAGTTTCTGTTGAATATGTGGATGGTAAACCTGCAAGAATAGATACCGTCTTGATTTCAACTCAACATGACCCTGAAATTGACGGAAACACAGACAACACATATATTCAGGAAAAAATTAAAAAAGACATTATTAAATATGTAATTGAACCTGTTTTTGCTAACGACAAAATCAAACCTGATTCAACTACAAAATATTTAATCAACCCATCAGGAAGATTTGTTATCGGTGGTCCGCAAGGAGATGCAGGCTTAACAGGCAGAAAAATTATTGTTGATACTTATGGAGGATATTCTCGTCATGGCGGTGGTGCTTTCTCAGGGAAAGACCCAACAAAAGTTGACCGTAGTGCCGCTTATGCAACCAGATATGTTGCTAAAAACATCGTAGCCGCTGGACTTGCAGAAAAATGCGAAATAGAAGTTGCATATGCTATTGGTGTAGCTGAACCTGTTTCTATTATGGTTGACACGTTTGGTACTGGTAAAATTTCAGACGACGAAATTGAAAAGCTTGTTGCTAAAAACTTTGACCTTAAACCTGCTGCTATTATCAATAAATTTGATTTAAGAGGCTTGCCTGCAAAAAATGGCGGGAAATTCTATCAAAAACTTGCAGCTTACGGGCATATGGGACGATTAGATATAGACGTTCCTTGGGAGAAAATAGATAAAGCTCAAACCCTTAAAGAACAAGCCCAAAAACTTTATAGCTGTTGCTAAAATTTTTAAAATAGCCCTCTCAAAAAGGGCTATTTTTTTGTTATAATCATTTTATGAAAAATATATCAAAAGCATTATTTATAAATTTTGGCGGGATTGGTGATGAAGTGTTATTTTTACCAACACTTCAAAGCTTTAAAAATAAATACCCAAACTCAAAAATAACCCTCGCCCTTGAACCCAGAAGCAAATCTATTCAAAATCTTAGCCCACTTATAGATGAAGTTTTACCAATAGATATAAAAAGTAAAAACAAATATTTTGAATTACTAAAATTGGTATTTCACGCAAGAAAAGGTAAATATGACATCATTATATCTTCCGGCGGAAACAAAATGATATCAATTTTATTATTTTTAACAGGAATAAAAACAAGAATTGGCTACAATACAGGAAAACTTAGTGAATTTCTTTTGACAAAAGCAGTTCCTTTGGTAAAAAACAGATATGCGGCTCAAATGTATCACGAATTGGTTAAACCCCTAACACAAGATGAAGCAAAAAATCCCGAAATAATAGTTAATCCCAAACCGGACATTGAAAAAAACTCCGTTCTAATCCACCCTGGAGTTAGCAAAATG
Organism: Candidatus Gastranaerophilaceae bacterium; assembly: GCA_045636305.1. GTDB lineage: Bacteria > Cyanobacteriota > Vampirovibrionia > Gastranaerophilales > Gastranaerophilaceae > RGIG2134. The sequence continues at coordinate 25,725 of JAZTXF010000141.1, forward strand.
AGCGTTTCTAAAAACATGGTTAAAACTTATTCTCCTGAAAAATGGACAGAATTAATTCAAAAATTAATCAATAACGGCAAAAAAGTTTATCTCGCCGGCGGTCCTGACGACAAAGAATATATAGAAGCAATAGAAAAAAACTTTTCGCAAAAAAATCCTAATTTTGTAAATCTTTACGGAACAACAAAAAACATAATGGATTTGGCAAAATTAATAGCACAAAAAGAAGTTCTCATTTGCTGTGATTCTGCGCCAATGCATATTGGAGTTGCCGTTGGAGCAAAAGTTTTGGCAATATTCGGACCAACTGATGAAAAAAAATTAATCCCAAATTCTGATAAAATCATAGCAATAACAAATACCGAGTGTTCATGTCGCCCATGTTTATGGGACAAAAGAAACACAACATGCGAAAACCCATATTGCTTGAATATAGATACTAATGAAATTTTAAAGCTATTGTAACAAAAACTTAATATTATATACCATATTATATCAATTTATATACTAGAATGTTTTTATTTACATGTACACATATTTAGAGAACGAGAATAATATACTATGAGCATTTTAGTAAATGCGGTCAAACACGATAGAGTCGTGTATGATGACAGCACACAAATCAAAATCGCTGCTACATACAACCTGAAAGACGGAGACCACTTCGCCACAATTTCAGGTAGCGGAACAACTTTAATTACGGGTAACGGCAATAGTAATATAAATTACTATGGGCATAATGGTACCATTCAGACTGGAGATGGTAATAATAACATAACCCATTACGGAAACAATGGAAACATCAAAACCGGCAATGGGAACAGTAATATTACATCCTATGGAAACCATAATAATATTTTAACCGGCAAAGGCAATCAAAAAATTACTGCTGTCGGGGATTATAACAAAATAAAAACCGAAGATGGAGATGATGAAGTTGTCTTTCTCGGGGATAACTGTGACATAAACTTAGGAGACGGAGACAATAATCTCATTTTCTGGGGCAACTATTGTAATATCAAAACAGGCTCAGGTGATGACAATATCAAAACCTTTGACCAAGTCTACAAAGAAAAACAATACGAAGACTTAAAAGAGGGCTTTTTAGAAATGTTGCCTCAAGATATTAAAACCAGCAAAAAACTTGTAAAATCAGAAACAATAGATAAATGGGTAACAAGAACCTTCTTTAGAGAAAAAACAACAACTGTATCTGAAAACCAATATGAAGTTGAAAAAATACTGAACCGATACATTGATGGTGTAAAATTCACTAAAATAAATATGGGCACAGGAAACAATACAGCTAGTATTACTAAAGGCGTTGGAACATATTTTGAACAACCAAAACTAAAACAAGGGGCAACACAAGAAGAAAAAGAAGCATATTATAACAGAAAAAACAATATTACATACAATAAACCAACAACTATTTCTGAAACCATAAGCAAAGAAACTCAATTTGGTCTTTCAGAAAGGACTAAGAAGAAATTTGTTTTTGGTTTTATAGGATAAACAGTTTGTAACAAATTGTAAACACGAGTTTTTTCAGGCTGGGAGTAGAATACAGCCATTCTGTTCTATTATATTAGGAATTTATACAATCTCCTTTGTTTTTATTTATGTATATTAACTTTTTGTTATAAGAGAGTAGATTTAATTTAGAAAAGAGAGCTATTTCCGGACATGGGTCTTTTTATCGACGCAATCGCCTCAAATGAGGTCACATATGACAAAGGTGCTATCGAAGTTGATACTTCGTACAATCTTGGTGATGGGTTTCATAAAGTTGAAATTACCGGAAGTAAAACTAACATTTCTACGG
>JAZTXF010000142.1:0-4452 GCA_045636305.1 Candidatus Gastranaerophilaceae bacterium
CGGCCCTGAAATTTCTTGAATTTGCGGAAATTGAGCCTTTACCATATCTTTCATACGAATAGCAGTTCGTTTAGACACTTTACACTTGTTCATAATATCTGCAATAGATACACCGTCTTCTTTCGTTTGCATCCAAAGAGCCAATTCGAGAATTTTTTGAGTTTTTTGATAAAACATAAGCACCTCCTGTTTTTTTAGAGCATATCTCCTGATAATTTAAAAACAGTTAAACAAATGTCAAATTATGGCATTTTGAAATTTATCAGTATTGTAATGGAAAAATAATACATGTATATTACAAGAAATTTCATATTTGTTTTTTATAAAAGGATACAAAACATGACAAAGCATAATTTGATAGAGAGCTTTTTCTCAACACCTGATGAATATCTTGATTTTCTTCTACGACTTAAAAGGCTTGTGCAAGCATCTAAGGATGGCAAATGCTTTGCTATATTAGAAAAAATGGATGGAGACTACTATAAATATGAATTAAGTTATGGAGGCAAGTATATCGGTGATTATGTAAAAATTTTTAGACCAACTCTTGAAAATATTGATCAATTTAATGAAGGGTGTAAGATTCTTGCAGAGAGATTGGAGATTTATATTGAAACAAATGATACATCCAAGGTTCCTGAAAATCCGCCGGCTTTCGGAGATTTAACTCATGTTGTGTAATTTTGATATTATCTTCAGTAAAACTATTGATAATGAAGAAGTAAATTATGGTATTATAGAGGGGAATAATACAGTTTTGTTTATTAAAGCAGGACAAGACGGTTCTATGTATGGCTATCAAAATAAGTATTTAACAATAGCAAATAACATTAACAAAAATTACGGTTATACAGTTATTTGCTCTTCTAATCCGCTTCGAAAATCAACTCCTCTCCGGAGCTATCAGTATTCCGCTACAGAAGTTGTTCAAAATTGCTTCTATGAGAAAGTGCTTCGAAACATAAAAGAGGATATAAATATTTCTCACAACATACTTTTAATTATGCAATTCAGGTCTATTGCAATATATACGTTTTAAGAGACTATCAACTTCATCTAAAGATAAACTACCTTGTATTCTATTTCCGTTTTCTGAAATCCAGCTTATGTTATCCGCAGTATGTCCATTTACGCCATCTACATCAAATGCCTTTAATGGATTGAGATGTCCAACCTGAAACTTTGATTTTCCATGTGTGGGATGTAATGCATCATCAGCAAACATATCATAACAAATAACATCACCTGTTATTGGGCATTTACAGTATTCAAAAGAATTAGATAAAAGACCAGCATTTTGAAGAGTCTGTACAAAGTCTATATTGCAGCCATAAAATGTAGCAATTTGTAACAGTAATTTAGTTTCTATTTTCATACAATCACGTCTAAGAGCGTATTGTACAGAGTTGGGATGTGTTTCCCATCTTTTCTCTCGATTAGTTTTGTAATCACCAGTCAATGCGCGATCAGTTAAATATGTTTTAACTTTAATTTTATCTGCTAGAATAGCTAAAAATACTTCCCTGGATGGATTTTTTCTGGGATCACGAATATACCTACGCATAATAATACAATTTTTAATATCATCATTGAGAAAAAGATCAATATTTTGCTCTGTGTGAATAGTGGTAGCAAAACGATTTATGTAATCAATAGGCATTTCATAAGGAACAACTGTATAACAAAAAAATTCTTTTAATAAATTAAAATCTTGTGGTGACAGATTTGCGACTTTGTTAAGAATTTTGGTAAATATCTCAACACACATTTCATATGTAGAATAACGAACATCATTTTCTAGCCTATGACTCCAATGAGCTTCAACTTTAGTAGATGTAATATCGTCATTTACTGGCTCAATTAAAAAAGAGTTTCTAACAATACTACGCTTAAATGCTTTAAATTCCTTCGCAGAGAGTTTATCTTTAATTAAGTTGCAATTACGTATTTGCTCATTATCAAGATATTCCTCAAAATTGATACAACTATCAATACTAAACCGCGCTGAAGCAACCGCCGAATCAATAACAGATTTAAAACTCATATTAAGTCTCCTTAATTTTGAACTTACAAATTATCTTATAGTACAAAAAATACAAAACAATGTAAATGTATATTTTATATTCGAAAAAAATATCAGATTATGAAACAAAAAACACTTGAAACATTTTATGAAATAGTTTTTAATACAAACATAAAATGAAAAGAGGAAATAAACATGATTAATTTTTCTGCAAAGGACACTTTTTTAGACATTCGCAACTTTTTAGCTGGGCGTTTTTTGGGATCCACACGAGACGAATTCTTTCTAAATGAAACAATAAAGCTAATTTTTTGCAAACATAAACTTAAAAGTATAAAAACAAAAAATATAGATGATATTGAGCTTGCAAATTTGTATAGAAAAACATTCAAAACTGTTTTGGAACTTCATAGAGATATCTACGATAGCATATCTGATGAAATTGAATTAGACCCCATTAGCATAAAGTATATTGATAACAAGCTTAACGAAATCGATTTATTTAATTTGGAGAGAGATATCATTGGAGATGCATACGAAATATTTATAGGCGACACTATTAAGGGACAATCTGGACAATTTTTCACACCTCAAAATGCAGCAGAAGCACTTGTAAAAATGGTTAATCCTGATCCTCACGGTAAAATAATTGATCCAGCCTGTGGAGCTGGAGGATTTCTTGTAGCTACTATAAAATATTGGAATAATATAAATGCTACTTTTGCTAGAGAGAACCTGTATGGTATTGATAAAGATGAATACCTTATACAATTAGCTAAGATTCACCTTGCTTGTATGGAACAGATAACACACAAAATTAAATGCACAGATAGTCTTGTATGGGACGAGATGGTTCTCGGTAGATGTGATTCTCAATATGATGTTATACTAACAAATCCACCTTTTGGAGCTAATATTCAAGCAGGAACAGATAAAACTCTTTCTAAATTTGAACTTGCATATAAATATAAAAAAACAAAAGAAGGAAATTTAGTTAAAACAGAGATTATAAATAAATCGGTTGCCCCTCAAGTAGTTTTTATGGAACAATGTATAAATCTTGTAAAACCCGGTGGATTCATTGGTATCGTGGTTCCTGAGAGCATGATTTCAAACAAGAAATATTCATACGTTGCTGAATATGTTTTACGTAATTGTTATTTACGAGCAATTGTTGGTATGCCAGATGAGCTTTTTAAAACCTCTGGAAAAGGAGGCACACACACCAAGACATGTTTACTGGTTCTTGAAAAGAAAAGTTCTGAAGATAATACAGATTACAGTATTTTTATGGCAGAAGCGAAATGGTGTGGACATGATTCTAGAGGAAAGGAAATTCCGAAAGATGATCTTCCTTCCATCGTTGAAACATATCTAAAATATAGAAATGGTGAGCGTCCTAAAAACAACGCATTAGGTTTCGTTATAAACAAAAGCCAACTAATAAATAATGTACTAGCACCACGTGCTTATATCTTTGGGATTCAAAATAACAAGGAACTAGAAGAACATAACCTGATATCCATAGGACAGTTAATTGATGAAAATATAATTGAAGTGGCAACTGGCAATGAAGTTGGTAAACTGGTATATGGAACTGGTAATATTCCTTTCATAAGGACATCTGATATATCTAATTGGGAAATAAAGTCTGACCCCAAACATTTACTGAGCGAATACATATATAATAGCCTAGCTAAAAAACAAGATGTTCAGGAAGGTGATATTTTGATGGTTAAAGACGGCTCTTACCTGATAGGAACTTGTGCTATGATTACAAAGTATGATACAAAAATTGTATATCAAAGCCATTTGTATAAGATACGGGTATCTGAAAATAATAGATATAACCTTGATAGATTTTATCTTCTTGCAGTGTTGTCATCGGACTATATTAAACAACAAATTATTGCAAAAACATTTTCTCAAGATATCATTAATTCTTTAGGTGATAGACTAAAAGAATTGATTATTCCGATTGCAAAGGATCCCAAACGTATTCGTTATATCTCTGATATGGTTAAAAAATCAATTAACGAACGTATAGAGGCTCGTGAATTAGCTAAGAAAGTTCGAACTGAAATATTTTCCCTAAAAGTAGCATAGGACAGTTTTTCTCTCTCAATTGATTCATCAAAATTCCCCAAAGTATGTAACTGCCGGAAATTTTGAGCTTTTGCTGTTAAACGGAGCTTACCGGAGTCACTTTTGGCTTGTCAAGTCCCGCATAACCGCCGAAACACCGCAGATACGAAAAAAGACACCACAATTTGGTGTCTTTTTAATTAAAATGGCGGACAGAAAGGGATTCGAACCCTTGGTACCCTTTGGAGGTACACACGATTTCCAATCGTGCGCCTTCGACCACTCGGCCACCTGTCCAAGTCGTCTTATTATTTAGCGACTTTTATTTAATTTTGCAAGAAATA
>JAZTXF010000143.1:0-2625 GCA_045636305.1 Candidatus Gastranaerophilaceae bacterium
AACAAAAGAAAATATCACAGGATTATTGAAGAAATATTATGATTCAGGGGTGTTAATGTCTGAGACAAACTACAAAAACGGACAAAAAAACGGAGTTAAAAAGGAATATTATAAGTCAGGTGCATTAAAATCAGAAATAAATTATAAAAATGAACAAATGAAAGGTGTTAGAAAGGAGTATTACGAAACAGGTGCTTTAAGATCAGAAGGTAATTTTAAAAACGGACAAATAGAAGGTGTTGGAAAAGAGTATTATGAATCAGGCGCTTTAAGAGCAGAGGGAAATTTTAAAAATGGAAAACAAGAAGGTGTTGAAAAGTGGTATTATGAATCTGGTAAAATAGAAAAAGAAACTCCATATCAAAACGGACAAAGAGAAGGTATTGTAAAAGAGTATTATAAATCAGGCACTTTAAGAGCAGAGGGAAATTTTAAAAATGGAAAACAAGAAGGTGATGTAAAGTGGTATTATGAATCTGGTAAAATAGAAAAAGAAATTCCAAATAAAAACGGAAAAAAGGAAGGTGTTGCAAAGTGGTATTATGAATCCGGTAAATTAAAAGCAGAACTTCCATATAAAAATGGAAAACAAGAAGGTGTTGAAAAGTGGTATTATGAATCTGGTAAAATAGAAAAAGAAACTCCATATCAAAACGGACAAAGAGAAGGTATTGTAAAGTTGTATGACGGAATTAGTAAAAGAGAAATTCAATATCAAAATGGAAAACAAGACGGAGTTGAAAAATGGTTTTTGGGTGGTACATTATTGAAAGAGTCAAATTATAAAAATGGAGAACAAGAAGGTGTTGAAAAATGGTTTCATGGATATGGGACTTTAATGCAAGAGTCAAATTATAAAAACGGAAAAGAGGAAGGTGTTAGAAAGTTGTATTATGAATCCGGTGAGTTAAGTACTGAACAGGTATTTAAAGATGGACAAGCCGTAGGTGATGCAACTCATTATATTAAATGAGGATTTTAATATAGAATATAAATAGAATTTTAACAGGGTAACAGAAAGAATATACGGATACTATTTTGAGAGGAATAAATTAATGGATATGCAAGAACTTGAAAAGTTACACTCTTTGAAAGAGAAAGGTATAATTACGGAAGAAGAATATAATGTTAAAAAACAACAAATACTCTCTATAAAAACAAATAAATTTTCTTTAAATAAAATGTTATTAAAAAAAATTGCATTAGGTATATCACTTATTGTTATTTTAGGATTAATTGTATATTTGTTATCTGATAAAGAATATACTAATGACATGATAGATTGTAAGTCTGATTCTTCATTGTGTTATGTTAAAGAAGATAATAGCCTTGCAACAGGGGTTGTTAAGACTTTTAAAAACCATAAGTTAGTAGCAATAACTCAATTAAAAAAAGGGTTGCTTCATGGTTATTATAAAGAATACTATGAAAGCGGAAACTTAAAAATTGAGACCATATATAAACAAGGAGAGTTATTTGGTAAGTATAAAGAATACTATGAAAATGGGAAGTTAAAAGTAGAGACGGAATATGAACAAGGAAATTTATCTGGTAAGCGTAAAGAATACTATGAAAGTGGACAGCTAAAAATTGATGCAATATATAAACAAGGTAATTTATCCGGTAAGCTTAAAGAATATTATGAAAATGGAAATTTAAAACGTGAAAAATCAGGAGAGTATGGTATATATTATTTTTATGATGACATTACTGATATTATGAAAATAAGAGTTGCGCATACATTCGGAGGAGAGTTCAGTGTAGAAGAATATGATTCCAATGGTAGCGTTTTAGAAGCAATAATTTTTGAACAACTACATTCAGAAAAAGTTAAGCTTAAAAAATATTTTCCTCAACCAACAACAGACAAAAGTTTACAAGTTGAACACACTGTTTATGTTTATGCATTTAATGACCTTGTTGAAGCGCTATCTTATTCTATTACGACAGAAGATGTTTCAAAAATAAATGATTATGTTAATAATAAGATTAAACCTGACTATAAACTGGAAGGTGGTGCAAAAGCTTATTATTTAAATGGGCAACTAATGGAGGAAGGAAATTTTGTAAATGGCAATTTAAACGGATATGTTAAAAGATATTTTCTATCAGGAAAAATTGCAACACAGGAAAAGTACAAAAATGGTAATAGGCATGGGGATTTCAAGATATTTTATGAAACAGGAGAAAAAAGAGTAGAAGGAATTTTTGAAGAAGGGATTATTACAAAATTAAAATCATATTATAAAAATGGTAGAGTTGCATATAGCGCTATTTTTGAAGGTAAGCATTTAGCAGAAGATGTCAAAGTATATAATGTTGATGGAAAAATGTATAAAACATGGAAAAAAGGTACATCTTTTTCAGATATAGTAGAAGAACATTATGATGGCTTAAAAGTGCTTGATCCTTTGCATATAGAAAAGTATAAACCATAAGCAAGTAAGTTTTTGAATATATGCAAATTATCTCGCAATAAAAAAACACCCCATATTGTGATAATATGGGGTGGTTTTTTGTAGGTATAACTAATACCCGCCGGAATGACCTCCCGGTTTTCCTCCAGGTACACCTCCTCTTGGTGCACCTCCGCGACGTCCTGCAGGTTTCGGTCCTTTGGGTGCT
>JAZTXF010000144.1:0-22462 GCA_045636305.1 Candidatus Gastranaerophilaceae bacterium
AAAGTTAAAGGCAAAGAAACAGCTCAGCTATACGAAATACTGCAAAGATACAATCTTGAAACGCTAGGAGTAATCCCTTATGATGAAGAATTACAAAATAATAGCTCATCAAGAAACTCAAAATCTGTTACGGATGCAATAAAACAATTTTATTTTAGGCTTAATTTGCCACAGGTGAGGGAATGATATGACTATTTTGCTCGATGGAAAAGCTTTAGCTACTAAAATGCTTATAGAACTCGCAGGAAAAATAATGCCATTGGAAAAGAAACCTAAGTTGGCGGTAATTATTGTTGGGGAAAATCCTGCCAGTAAAATTTACGTTGAATTAAAACAAAAACGAGCAGAAGCTGTTGGAATAGAGTCTTTGGTGATTCCTTTGCCCGAAGATGTTACGCAAGATGCACTTCTTGAACATATTGATATATTGAATGAAGATGAGTCTATAGATGCGATATTGGTTCAGTTGCCGCTTCCGGAACATATAAATACAGAAAGCGTGCTTTCAAGAATTGCACCACATAAAGATGTTGATGGCTTTAATCCAATTAATGCCGGGTTACTTGCAACAGGCGCATGTCCGCCTGTAATGCCTTGCACTCCAAGTGGTATTATCCGTTTGTTGAATGAATACAAAATTGAGCTTGCCGGTAAAAATGTCGTTGTAGTTGGACGTTCTAATATTGTCGGAAAACCTATGGCTCAAATGTTGTTACAACGTAATGCTACGGTGACGGTTTGTCACAGTAAAACTCAAAATTTAAGTAATTATACGAAAAATGCTGATATAGTAATATGTGCAGTTGGACAACCGAAATTGCTTACTAAAGATATGATTAAGTCTAATGCAATCGTTATTGATGTTGGTGTGTCCAGAGATGAAAACGGCAAGATATCCGGTGATGTGGATTTTGAACAAGTAAAATATATTGCCGGTGCGATAACTCCGAATCCGGGAGGGGTTGGTCCAATGACTATCGCAATGTTGTTAGAAAATACTTATACGCTTTTTGTTCAAAAAATATAAACACAAAAGTAACCGCCTGAGAGCGGTTTACTTTTAAAATTAATGATTAAGCCAAGAAATTAATATATTTTTGCCCATCGAACCCGTTTTTGTTGCTATTAAGTCCGATATCTCTTGCATCAATTCCGTTTAGTGTAGCCATAAGATTGTTGGTTTGGGCTTTGTAAGCAGAACCAATCTCAGGAGATTTTGTGCCTGCCGCTTTTTCGCCTGCACCAACTGCAAAAATATTTTCTATAGGTTTTTCTGATGTTTTACCAAAGCCAATCTGTGGAGTTGAACCTGTTAATTTGCCGTCGTATTGGTTTAGGTTGCGCCAATTGAAACCGGCTGTTGTTTTATTTTCTGTTCCTGCTCCGGGACCTTTTTCGGGCGTGACAGGTCTAGCACCGCCTATTGCACCGCCTTGCGCAGTTTGTAACCCAAACTGTGAAGCTATCATTGCTTGTTTAAATGCGTCTATACCTGAAATTGCCATCTTAATACCTGTTAGCTATTTATATATATATAAAGTATATTTTTGTAGATGAATTGCAATTATAAATAAAATCTGTTACAAAAGTATACAATATATATTAGTTATGCCATGAGGTCTAATTTGTTGGCTAAATTGCTGCCTGCGTAGCTCGGTGAAAGTTCACAGTTAATGTTATTCAGGCGTGAAACTAATCCGTTTTCACCATTTTGCGGTGTTTTAGGCGTGGCAGCTTTGGGTATTGTTGCCCCAAAATTTTGTGGTGTTGCCAACCCTGGTTGAAAACCGCCAATTTTTCCGATGTTAAAATCCATAAAGTCCTTCTCCTTCATAGATATAAAAACATTTTTTACAGCTTAATTGCGCAAAAAGGAAATATTGATACAAAACTTTGCAGATAATAATAAAAGCCCCAAGACTGTAATAGATTAGTTTTAGGGCTTTTATTTACGATGTTTTTATCTTGGAAATTAGTTTTTATTTCTATCAATAATTTTATTTTCTTTTATCCAAGAGAAGTTAGAACGAAGTTCTGCACCTACTTTTTCAATTAAGTGTTCTTCACCTTCTTTACGCATTCTTTTGAAGTTTGGAGCACCTGCCGCAAACTCATCAAGCATTTCGTTTGCAAATTTACCTTCTTGAATTTCTTGAAGAACTTTTTTCATTTCTTTTTTAGTTTCTTCAGTAATTACTCTAGGTCCACGAGTTAAGTCACCGTATTCGGCAGTATTTGAGATTGAGTAACGCATATCAGATATACCGCCTTCAATAATTAGGTCAACGATAAGTTTCATTTCGTGTAAACATTCGAAGTATGCCATATATGGTGAATAACCTGCTTCAACAAGTGTTTCAAACCCAGCTTTAATCAAAGCTGAGCATCCGCCACAAAGAACAGCTTGTTCTCCAAACAAATCTGTTTCTGTTTCTTCTCTGAATGTGGTTTGTATAATACCTGAACGACCTGCGCCGATAGCGGATGCGTATGCTAATGCAACCTCTTTAGAGTCACCTGTTGCATCTTTTTCAATAGCGATAAGAGCAGGAACGCCTTTTCCTCTTTGGTATTCACTTCTTACTGTGTGCCCCGGTCCTTTTGGAGCAACCATTATTACATTAACGCCTTCAGGTGCAACAATTTTGCCGAAATGAATGTTAAAACCGTGAGAGAACATTAAGTAGTTACCCGCTTTTAAATGAGGTTTTATGCTTTTTTCATAAACTGCAGCTTGTGTTTCGTCTGGGATAAGAATTTGAATAACATCAGCCCATTCCGCTGCATTTTCAATGCTCATAACTTTTAGACCATTAGCTTCAGCTTTTTTAGCAGACGGACCGTCAACCCTAACGCCGACAACAACATCACAGCCGCTGTCTCTAAGGTTCATTGCCTGTCCGTATCCTTGAGAACCGAAACCGATAACTGCAATTTTTTTGTTCAAAATATTGCTTTGATCAATATCTTTGTCCAAGTAAATTTTTAATTCGTGGTTAGACATAATAATCTCCTTTTTTCTCCAACACGAGTTAATTTTATCACAAAATTAAAACGAAAAGACAAATTAATATAATTTGTTGTAAAATATTTTTATGAAGTTGAGGAATTGTATCGTTAAAATTTTGGTTTGGGTTCTTTGCATTATTATAGTGCTGGAGCTTTTATGGTGTTTTGTTGTACCAAAAGTTTTGAATAAGTATTTTTCTAATGAAAATATTATTGTTTTTTTAGCCAAAAAAGATATTCAAGCTAATATCGCGCCTATAAATTATACGGCGCTTTCTGATTTTACATTGTTTGTTCAGACAAAAACACTTAATATTCGCCAACATAGTTCCGAAATACTAAATTCCAATAATTTAAACTTAAAAATTAAAATTATCCCTTTGCTTATTAATAAGTTGTATGTAGATACTTTTTCTGTTGACGATTTGTTGATTAATGTTACGAGACGTGCTGACGGAAATTTCAATATTTCAAATGTTTTGTCTGATGCAGTTATTTTGAAAATTGTTTCACTTCTTGAAACAATCAAATTAGATATTAATTCTTATGAAATAAATATAAATGATGAATTGGCGGCTGCTAAAATTAAATTAAGTGGTGATTATGTAGTATTAAAAGATTTCACTAAAAATAAAAAAATTGAGTTGAATGTGGTTGGTGAACTCTTTTCAAATAATAAAAGGTCAAAATTTTTGGTTGATTTGACCACTAATTTTCCTATAAAAAAAAGTATGACTCGCCGTAATTTTAATATTAATTTATTCGCAGAAAATATTGATTTGAGTATATTTGCACCAATAATAAAACAAATAACACATTCCAAAGTTGAAAAAGTAGACGGTATAATTACTGCCAATATAAAAACAGAGAATAATTTAAACAAAAAACAAATTGTTGGAAAAATTATTACAAAAAATATCGAAATTAGAGAAAAATTAGAGGAAAACTCATTCTTTTTGAAAGAGAAGGCAAACATTGATTTTGTATCTAATCTTTTTTCACAAAATATTGAGATAGAAAAATTATCAATAAAAACTTTGTATCATAATATAAAACTTACCGGTTTACTTGCGGGTGTTTTGACTAACAAACCTAACATAGATTTGAATTTAGAACTTTACAATAATGCAAATAGTATGATATATAACGCAATTCCGTCAGAAATTTCATTTGAAAACGGAATGATTGCAAAAATTAAAAAGTATAAACCCAAAGCTACTTTATTTTGTTTCTTGCGAATAAAAGGCTCGCCCTTAAAACCGGATTTGTGGGGAAATATTGAAATAGAAGATTTATTTCTGGATCTTCCTGTTGCAAGGAATGCAAAGGCTAAGCTGAACCTTATTTTTGATAAAGATCATATAAATACGCTTGCTAAAGTTTCTATGGCAAAAAATGAATTTGTTGATGTTTCAGGAAAAATTGAGCTGTATAATAGACAAAGGGCTACATTTGAAATTACTACAACTAAAAATATAAAGCTGGATGAGGTAAAAGCAGTTATTCTTCCTTTGCAAGATGTGTTTTCTCTTAATTTAGGTATACTAAATCAAATCTTGTTAGAGAAAGGTTATGGCTCTGCAAATCTCCAAATTGAAGGAACAAGAAAAGAACCTATTGTTAACGGTGTATTGGATTTCCGCGACGTAACTGCGGCAATAGAAGGAATAAACGCTACTCTTGAAAAAGTAAACGGATTTGTTAATTTTAAGGGAAAATTCTTTGAGTTTGCAACAAAAAAAGCGCTTTTAGATGGTGATGACCTTAAATTAGATTTAGCAAGTAATTTTGACGGTAAGTATAAAATAAATGTTTCTTCAAATAAAATTAAAACAAGCAAAATTATAAATATAATAGAAACAAGTCCTGTTTTAAGTCTCATTAATAAAGATTTTGCAGAACTTTCCTGTATAAAATCAATAATTGGAAATTCCAAAATAGATTTTAACTTAATAGGACAGTACGATATTGAAAATAATGATTTTAATATTGAAAAATCTAAATATAATGCATTATTGCAATTAAAAAATAATACATTGTGTTTGCAGAACATATTGGTTCCGATAAAATTAAAAACAGCAAATATAAGCTATGATAACAAAACAGTTAATTTAGTGTCTAATTTAGAGGTTTTAAATTCTCAGTTAAATATTGACGCTAATGCCGTTTCTGATAAAGTTAAGATATATGCTAATTCGAAAAAATTTCTGCTAAAAGATATTGTTAAATTAGCGGATAAGAAAGAATTGTATTCTAAATTTTTGTCGGGGAATAAATTAAATAATTCTGCAGCAGTTAAATTTAGCGTTAATTATTCCGGAGAAAGAAATAAACTTGATTTTCAAAAGTTGAGGATTAATGCAATTCTGTTATCGTCCGCATTTTCAACAGAAAAGAAAAAAGCAGTAGTCGCTAATGGTTCTGTTAGTCTTCAAAACGGAGATCTTTTCATTGATAATATTTGCTTTAGTGTTTTGGATTCAATAATAGCTGTAAACGGTAAAATAAGTCATTTATTTGCCAATAAACCTGATTATAATTTAATGTTTGATCTTAAAAACTTTAATTTGGAAGTATTAAATGGTGTTGATATCGGAAACTTCTTTAATAAAGATTTAGCAAAAATAATTGATGCATATGAACAATATAAAGGAATTATTAGTGGTTATTTGAATCTTGATAAAAATGGCATTAATGGGAAGTTAATAACTTCAGATATAGAATTTATGCATAAACATATGCAAATGCCAATTTCTATATCTAATACAGAATTTGTTTTTAGAAATGATACTATAAGTATTCCGGCGCTACATTCAACTATTGATGATATTCCGGTATATATAACGGCTGAAATTTCCAATATTCTCAAAAAGACTAAATTTAAAGGATATTTGACTTCAAATTTATATCCGAATTTTATCAATAAGTATATTAATGCTAATTTGGGATATCCTATAAAATTAAAAGGTGAAACTGCTGTAAAAGTCTCATTTGACGGTTTTGTCGATGCTTTACGGATAAATACAATTGTAAAAATACCTATTGGTTCTGATGTTTCGTATATGGGAGCCAATTTAAAAGAGGAGGATTTTGAAAGAGAATTAAAGGCTGATTTATTCATAACAGAAAATAAAGTAAAAATTTTAGATGAAACATATTCTAAATATGTTCCGTCTTTAAATGGTATTAAAGCAAAATATCCATATATCTCCGTCTCGGGTAGTATTTTGAGAAACCAATTTCCATGTTTTGAAAACTTAAGAATTAAAACATTTGCACCGACAAATAGTGAGATATTTAATATTTTGTTTAAAAAGTCAATTATAAAATCAGGGACACTTGAGTGTGATTTGACTGCAAACGGCAATCTTGAAAGTTTAAAAGTCTTAGGGTTTGCAAAGCTTAAAGATATAAACATGCCTCTTTATAAAACTTTTGTAAAGGATATTTATGCTGATCTGAAGAAGGATAATATTGAAATTAAAACAAGCGCAGAAGTTTTAAATACAAATATTAGTGCAATAGCTGTGCTTGCAAATAGGTTTAACCCTCCATTTAAGATTAAAAAAGCGGAAATATATGCAGATTATTTGAATTTAAATAAAATTCTTGATTTTTTATCAGCGATATCTATGAAAAAACCGATATCGCCCCAATTTGATATAAATATGGGGATGGATGGTGTAATTAATCCGGCAGATATAGTAATAAATAATACTAAAATATTTGCAAAAGAAATATTGATAAAAGAATATCCTGCAACTGATTTGGTATTGCAAATTCATAAAAATACTGACGGCATATTAAAAATAGATGATTTGGATTTTAAAATTGCTAACGGTACTATTAATGCAAATGGTTTTTATAATTTTAATACCGGCGCACTTCAAGGAAATTGCATTGCAAAGTCTATTGATGCAAATCAGTTTTCTGATTTGTTTATTAATGTAAGGAATCAGATATATGGAGAACTTGATGGTGTAGTTAATATCAGTACAAAAGGAGCGGATGCAACAGAACGTATAAAAAATACAAATGGGAAAATATCATTCCAAATAATAGATGGGAAAATGCCTAAATTAGGTTCGTTAGAGTATTTGTTAAGAGCAGGAAATATTGTTAAAAGTGGTATAACAGGCTTTACTATGAACAGTATTATAGAGTTGCTTGTTCCTATAAATACCGGTGAATTTTCAGCCATTAATGGTGACATTACGCTTGAAAACGGAAATGCTCAAGATATAAAAATTTATTCTAAAGGGAAAAATTTGAGTCTTTATTTAACCGGTAGTACTAATATTTTAGAAAATAATGCTGATATGGTTGTTTATGGCAGACTTTCCAAGAAAGTTTCTACTTTATTGGGACCGATTGGAAATACATCTTTAAATACACTTTTTAATTTAATCCCCGGTGTTAAACTTTCCGATAATGATATAAATACATTGGATGAAATAAACAAAATTCCGGGTTTGGAACTTTTCTCCGATGATTTTAGATTTTTTAAGGCTATAATAAGCGGAAATTTGAATACTGAAAATTATGTTCAAAGCTTTAGATGGGTGGAATAATTAAATATTAGTACTGCAAATTTTGCATTTTTGTGAGGTCTTTTCTTTTTACGCCACCTTTTTGTTGGTATAATTTTTCGAAATTATTTTGAACAGCCCTATAGCTATTTGCTGTCGCTTCTATTGATGCATTGACAACGAAGAAAAATAATGGCAAACCGATTAAAATGGTTCCAACCACAACTAATGAATGTTTAAAAAATCTCTTTGAACGTTCAATTTCCGGATTGAGCCTTTGTTTTTCCTGATATTCTTCAATTAAATTGTTTATAATACAGGTTCTTTTTTCAGGCGATAATTCTTCAAAATAAGGAACATTTTTAGGTGATATAGCAATTACATATTTTTTTTCACGTGGAGCTATATCATAATATTCGTCATCAATAGAAAAATTTGTTGTTTCTTTTTCAGTTTCTTCTGCATAATTTTCAGTGGATTCAAAATTTTCTAAATAATCAGGTGAATTTTCCTCATCCTCTGCCATTTGCTTCATAATAATCGCTTGTAATTCATCAATGTCCGGCATTTGTGGTGAATTATTTAAGTCAATATTTTCGTTATTTGTAAAATTTTCGCTCAAAATTATTTCCTCATTTTTCACTTCGTGATAAACTAAAAACATTATAAAAGATTTATTCTGAAATTTAATCAGACAAATAATGGAGATATAAATTTGTTTAGCATAGATAGAGACTTTATTCTTAATAACCTTGATAAGTTAAAAGAACAGAGTGTTTTAATTGTTGGAGATTTGGCCATAGATGAAATGATTTATGGTGATACCGAAAGAATATCCAGAGAAGCTCCTGTTTTAATTTTGCAACACAATAATACAAAGATAATATTGGGAGGCGGTTCAAACGCAGCACATAATATTTCAACGTTAAATAACGGGAAAGCTGCAGTTATAGGTGTTATCGGAGATGATTATCATGCTCCTGTTTTGGAAAATGCATTTAAATTAGCAAATATTAATACTGAATATTTGGTAACAGATAATACACGTCATACAACAGTAAAAACAAGAATATCCGGTACATGCGCTCAATCAATTACTCAACAAATTGTTCGTATTGATAGGCAGACGACAACAGACTTGAGCCCTGAAACTGAGGCTAAAGTCATAAAGAAATTAGAAAAAGCTATTCCGAATTATGATGCAATAATCTTGTCTGATTATCATTTAGGTTCGCTTACACAACCTATAGTTGATAAGGCAATTGAGCTTGCAAAAAAGTATAATAAAATTATAACTGTTGATGCTCAGAAAACTTTAAATAAATATCAGGGTGTTACTGCTATGACCCCCAATCAGCCTGATACTGAAAAATTTGTCGGTTATTTTATAAAAGACGAGGAAACATTATTAAAAGCAGGAAAAGATATAATTACGGATACTAATGCACAAATGGTTCTTGTAACCAGAGGTGACAAAGGGATGGTGCTTTTTGAAAAAAATGAAAAAGTCTCCAAGATACCTGTTTTCAATAAAAAAGATGTGTTTGATGTGACAGGCGCCGGTGATACTGTTATTGCTGCATTTACATTGGCATTAGCAGCGGGCTTTGAACCTAAATATGCAGCAGTTATCGGTAATATTGCAGCAAGCATTGTTATCAGACATTTCGGTTGTGCTACAACGACTGTTGAAGAAATTGCCGAAAATTTGAAAATGATGGACATGGATAAATTTATTATAGGTGGGTAATATGAAAATACAATTTAAGAAATTTGATTATATAATTATGACAGTATTGGCTGTATTGTTGATACTTGGGGTTATTCTTTTTTGTGGAAAGAAAAAAATATCTAAAACACCGGTTATTTCAGAAAATACGGTTGTTTTTCAGGTGCTTTTTAGGGGAGTGACTTTGACTTCCGATAAGCCTATATTTAGACCTATGGATGATAGTTTTATAACTATTCGTAATGTTCCTCATAAAAAAGTAACAATATTGAATGCAACGCATGCCCCTAAAATGATGATTATTCCTAATGGTAGAGGCGGAGAAAAAGTAGTTAGAGATATTACAACTCCTTTTATGTATGATTGTTTAGTTACGTTGTACGATGATGCAAAATTGACTGATGATGGTGCCGTTGTTGGTGGAAATAAGTTGAAAATAGGTTTGCCGATTATTCTTGAAGGGAAAAATTATCGTTTTCAAGGGACATTATCTAATATACAAATCTTAAGTGAAGAAGACGCAAGTATTCTTAAAGCTGAGGTCAAAAAACAAAAAGAAAAACAGGATGCCGTGAGTGCAAAATAATCTATTAAGGATAAAAAATGGAGAGTATTTTCTTAGATAAAATAAATCATGGCTTGAGTAAGCTTCAATCTAGGCTCAGTTTTATCACTCAAAATAGTTCAATTATAAAAAATATTGATGATGTGACAGTTGCTTTTATGTCTTTACTGCTTGTTATGTCAACTTTTTGTCAGACAAGTATTCTTGGAGGGGTGGCATGTGTTGTAATTCTTACCTCACTGGTAAAATTATTAGTTACTCCGGAGGAAAAAATCCAATTATCTAAAGCAGACGGAGCATTGATTATATTTTTTCTGTTTTTGACTTTTTCAATGTTTAATTCAACCTTGCCACACTCCAGTTTGGACGGGTATTTGAAATATGTGATTTATATCGGATATTATTTTGCAATCGTTCCAATTTTTCGTAAACGAAAAAGAAATGTACTGAGGGTTGTATTATTAATTGCTGCTTTATGTTCTATAGAGTCATTTTATGCTCTTTTGCAATCAAAAACAGTTATTGCTGGAGCAACATGGCAGGATTATAGTTATATCAATCCTGAAGATGCTATTTCAAGAATATATGGAAGTTTAAAACCATACAATCCGAATTTATTAGCAGGATATTTGGTTGCAGGTTTTCCGGCGGTAATCGGTGTTGCGCTTTTGACTATAGAAAAAAGGCATAGGAAGTCTTTTTTTATAGCTATATGCGCAGTTTTAGTTTCGTTGTTTGCTATATTTCAAACCGGCTGCAGAGGTGCATATTTGGCTCTTGTGGCAATACTTTTTGGATTTATGCTTGTATCATATAGAATAGTTTTTTATGATTTTGCTGCATTTAATCACTTTAAAAGATTATGGGTAAATATAGCATCAGGAATTGTAGGTTTAGGGGTTTTAGCTCTTGCATTTATGCCAAAGATATTAAATCGTTTAATGTCGATTTTTTTGCTAAGAGGAGATTCTTCAACTTCATTTAGGATGAATGTTTACAAGTCATCTTGGGATATGTTCCTTGATAATCCTGTATTCGGTATTGGACCAGGAAATCAAACTTTTAGAGAAATATACGGCTTGTACATGTTAACGGGGTTTGATGCATTAGCAGCATATAGTGTCCCATTAGAAATAGCTGTTGAAACAGGAGTTTTGGGGTTTGTAAGTTTCTTTGCTTTTGTAATTCTGTTGTTTGTTGAGTCTGTTAAATATATTTGCCAAGATCAATCAATTAGAGGAAAAATATATGTTTCTGTTTGTATTGTGAGTGTTTTAGGGTTAATGATCCATGGACTTTTTGATACTGTATTTTTCCGACCACAGATACAATTTGTTTTTTGGACAATAGTTGCAATTTTAAATGGAGTTTTGTTTAGAAAAGAGGCAGCTGTAGAGAAAACTATGGAATGTGTATGATAAATCTTTACACAATCTTAATTTGCCACTTGCAAATATTTTTAATAAAATAAAGAAAAGATTATAAAATGGAGGAAAGATGGAAGCGCATAAATTTGCAGTAATAGGTGCAGGGCTTTGGGGTAAAAATATAGTTAGAAATTTTTATAACTTGGGAGTTCTCGACACTGTTTGTGATATGGATGAAGAAAACCTTGCTCGAATTAAGGCGGATTATCCTGAAGTTAATTTGACAAAGGATATGAATACTTTGTTGAATGACCCGACAATTAATGCTGTAGCTGTTGTTACACCAAGCCATACACATTACAAGATAGTTCAAGCATTTTTAAATGCGGGAAAGCATGTTTATGTTGAAAAACCTATTTCTACAGTGGCAGAGGAGGCTAAAGCTCTTATGGAGTTGGCGGATAGTAAAGGTTTGGTCTTAATGGTTGGGCACTTGCTTCTTTATCATCCTGTTGTTAACAGATTAAAACAAATAGTCAATAACGGAGATTTGGGTGAAATAACTTATGCACAAAGCGATAGATTAAATATAAATTATTTTAAGAATGACCGCAGTGTTATGTGGGATTTAGCTCCACATGATGTAAGTATGGTAAATTATATTTTGGGTAAAGAACCAACCAGAGTTATTTCTGCTGTTGGAGCATCTTCAGACGGTAATGATATTATGGATATTACGCATATTACTGTTGAATATGAGAATGGAGCGGTTGCTCAGTTCTCTGATAGTTGGATTCATCCTCAAAAACGTGTAAATCTTCTAATCAGAGGTACAAAAGGCAGTGCTGTTTTTGATGATACTTTGCTGGAAAATAAGTTGCAATTGTTTAGTAATGACAAAGCAGGCGCGAAAAATGTGCCTTTAGATTATATTGAAATTGAGCCACTTAAGCTTGAGTGTCAGCATTTTATTAAATGTATTGAACAAAATCTAAAAGCACGTAGTGATGGCGAAAATGGGTATAATGTAGTAAAAATTCTTGAAGAAGCTGAGAAAGTAATGCTTGGTGAAAGAAGAAAAGCTTTAGATAATTACGATTTTGCGCTTTCAAGAAGTAAAAAAAATTCATAGAGAAAGAGGGATAAATGTTAGCTAATTTTATAACGGTATTTAGAGTATTTTTAAGTTTTATAGTAGTTGCGTTGTTGATGCAAAAAACAGCTTGTTCGTATTGGGTTGCGTTTGTTCTTACTGCTATAGTGATATGGTTTGACGGACTTGATGGATTTGTTGCAAGAAAACTTAACCAAGCATCTAAATTTGGTGCAATGCTTGATATTCTTTGTGACAGAATAGTTGAGTGTATATATTGGATAACATTTGCATGTTTAGGGTGGCTTAGCTTGTGGATTCCTCTAATAGTTGTTACCCGAGGATTGGTTACTGACGGCATAAGAAGCCTTGCAATGGAACAAGGATATACTGCTTTTGGCTCTTCAACAATGCAACAATCAAAAATTGCAAAATTTATTGTTACATCAAATTTTTGCAGAGGTACGTACGCTGTAACAAAGGCATTTGCCTTTGCATTCTTGATTCTTGCAAATTTTCCTAATAATGAAGTTTTAGCAAATAAATTTTCATTATTTGCATATACGTGTGCTTATATAGCTGTTGTATTTTGTGTGGTTAGAGGACTTCCTGTTGTCGCTGAAAGCAGAAGATTTATTGAAAATATGATGCAACAAAAAATGTCAGCTCCTTCACAAATTGACGAAAATTCATAATGAGTGTATTCAATGAGCGAAACGAATTTTAATGTTGTTTTGGTAGAACCGGAAATACCTCAAAATACAGGTAATATAGTTAGATTGTGTGTGTGCACAAACTGCAAATTGTTCCTTGTTGGCAAATTAGGTTTTTCTGTTACTGATAAGTATTTAAAAAGAGCCGGTCTTGATTATTGGAATGATGCGATAATTGAAAGGTTTAATTCGTTAGAAGAATTGCAAAATGCATATCCCTATGCAAACTTTTATTACTGTACAACAAAAACAAAAAACAAATATACAAGTAAAGTTTTGAAAAAAAATGATTTTTTTGTTTTTGGTCCGGAGTCTAGAGGTTTAAACGAAGATTTGCTTTTTTCAAAGCCTGATAATTGTATAACAATTCCAATGGTTGAAGGACAAAGAAGCTTGAATTTGTCGAACTCTGTGTCTATAGTGATATATGAGGCTATAAGACAAAATGACTTATTGTAAAATAATAACAAATGATATAGCAAAAGAATTGATTCCGAAAAGACTTGATGAGTCTAACAAAGGAACTTATGGAACGGTGCTTAATTTTGCAGGTTGTAAAGAATATGTCGGGGCGGCATATTTGAGTTCGGTATCACCTTTAAGAGTAGGTGCGGGGTTAGTTGAGTTAGCTGCGCCAAGTTATGTTGTTGATAAAATTTCCTGTATGGCAGCCGATATAATATATATGGATATGAAAACATATTCATATTTGGAAACGATACCAGATAATATTGATTATTCAAAGTATTCTTCATTTATAGTTGGGTGTGGTTTGGGGAATAATAAATACACGAAAAAGTTTTTGAATGTATTTTTAGAAAAAATTGCTAAAATTTCACAACCTAAAATATATGATGCGGATGCGTTAAATATTATTGCTGAAGAAAATATTACAAATTTGGGTGAAAATTCGATAATAACTCCTCATCCGGGAGAAATGGCTCGTCTTTTATCAATAAATGTTGCTGATGTTCAAGCAGATAGAGGTCAAGCTGTATTGTCGGCAGCTAAGAAATATAATTCAGTAGCAGTTTTGAAGGGGCATAATACCCTTATTGCGACTCCTGATGGTGGAATATATAAGGATATATTTGGAACAAATGCTTTAGCTAAGGCTGGCATGGGTGACGTGTTGGCAGGAATAATAGCAGGATTTGCAGCTCAGGGAGTTGGTGCAGAGACTGCGGCAATACTTGGTGTTTATATTCATTCGCAATCAGGTGTATATGCGGAAAAAGATTTAACTCAATATGGTGTTATGGCTTCTAAACTGTTGGATTATATACCTTATGCGATTAAGTCTGTTATTGTTTAGATATTTGTTTTTTTGTATTATGCTTAAATAAAATGTTGCTTTATTATCAGAAGAGGTGTTGCGGTGAATAACAAAAAAATTTTGTTTGTTATAGATGAGTTAGAATATAAGTGGTTTGAAAATAATAAGCTTGTTACTAATTTTTGGTTTATAAAAGAATTCTTAAAAAGAAATATTGATGTTGAAATTACGACAAAATGTTCATTGTTTATTGAAAATGCACAAGCTTTTGCTTTGTGTAATACGGCTCAAATAAGAGAGGATGATGAAATATTTTATAAAAAACAAGTTTCTAAAATGCTGATTGAGAACTTTGATGCGGTCTTTTTCCGTCCTGACCCACCTGTAGATATCACTTACATAAATGCTTGTAATGTTTTTGAATATGTAGATACTGCAAAAACTAAACTAGTTAATAATCCTTTAGCAATACGTAATTTTAGTGAAAAAATTCAAGTTAATAAATTTCCTCAGTTTGCACCGAGTAATATAGTGACATGTTCAAAAGAACTAATTTTAGAATTTGTGAATAAGTATGGTAAGGCTGTAATAAAACCGTTAAATAAGTGTTTTGGTAGTGGCGTATTTCTTTTAGCTCAAGGAGATGCAAATATTAGTTCAATTATTGCAGCAGCTACGGAAAACGGTAAAACTCCCGTAATGGTACAAGAGTATTTGATTGGTGCAGCAAATGGGGATAAAAGAGTTTTAATTATTGGTGATGAAGTTATGCCTGAATGCGTAAGAAAATTGCCTGCGCCAAATGATTTCAAATTTGCAGAACATTCTGATAGATATTTTAAAAAAGATACACTTACGGAAGAAGAAACAATAGCTGCGACTGCTATAGCGAAACATTTATCAGACTTGGGATTGCCTTTGGTTGGACTTGATATGATAGATGGTAAAGTAATAGAAATAAATGTTACAAGTCCTTGTTATTTTGTAAATGAGATAAATATGTTATTTGGTATTAAATTTGAAGAGAAAATTATACCAAAAATATTGTCATTGGTTGATATTGATGAAATGAAATTGCTTGGTGTAATGTAAAAATTCATTAAGTGGTAGCAAATAAAAATTTTTAGAGTGTTTATATTTTTGAAAGAAGATGAATTATGCAAGTAAACACAGTAAATATACCGTTAAAATATAACCAAGTCCGAATATCTTCAAGTCGTAAGGGTGAGAACGATGGTCTTTCTTGTAAACAAAAGGCAATAATTCTTGCTTCGAGTGCTTTCGGTACATTGGGCATGTTGGCACTTTGTGCTAAAAAACAAAAAATAAATTTGTTTAAATTAAAAGAGCTTAAAAAATTAGATATAGGAACTAAAGAAATTTTTGCATTAGCAACAGGTTCTTTAGTTGGTGGACTTGGAGCTGGTTTGGTTTTGGATAAACAAAATAGGCAAAATAAATATAGAGAGTCTTTGCAACAATTAGTTGGAAATATTGCATTTCCAATTGCATTTGTTTCAATATTTAATTCTGCATATAAAAAAATTGAACCTAAAATTCCGATACCGAAGTTTAGAAATAAGGTTTTAAATGCAGTAATAAAATCAGTTCCACCTGTAGTTGCTACAGCTGTAGGCTTGTTAACAGGGATAGTAATCGGTAATAAAATTGCAAACACACTGAATAACAAGCTTTTTAAAGAAAAGGAACATAGAAAAGTTCATATATCAGATTTTGCAGCGCATGTGGATGATACCTTGCTTGGAGTAACTCTTGTTACAAAAAATTTAGTTTCATCACCAACTTCAATTGTAAGTGCAACAGCCTCCAAACTAATTCCACCTGCACTTGTTGTACCTGGTTATGTGACAGGGACTGCTACTAATAGTAAAAAGCATTAAAATTATTTGTTAAAAATTTGCACTTATCTTTTTATAAGGTAAAATATAGTTATAAACAGATTATGATATTTGGGGGAATATATGGATTTTTTCAGAGAAAATAGACAATTAATAGTAAAAATTATAGGGATTTCTTTTATAATATTTAGCATAGCACCATTGGCTATGATGCTTTTTCAAGGTAGATAATAATTAAAAGATGAAAAAAAAGTTTGGAATTAAGATTATAACACTGTTTTTATGTGTGCTTACGTTGTCGTCAGCGCAAGTTTTTGCTACTAACACTCCGCAGAGTGAACAAGCAATTATAAAAAAACACCAAGAAACAACAGCAAAAATTAAGGAACTTAGATTTCTTGAAAATAGAGAAACAAATAAGCTTTATACAAACCAAAAAAAGCTTGAAACTGCTTCAAAAGATTTAGAATATTCTAAAAAAAGGTATTCCAATATTAAATCTAGATTAACGGATATAGAGGCAGAGTTGGCAATAGCTGTTGCAGAGTATAATTCTATGCTTACTCATGTCAGACAAAGAATAAAAAATATTTATAAGCATCATAGAAAAAATTTATTTGAGATGATATTAACATCTTCAGATATAAATGAGTTGATGGATAATATTTATTTTCAAAATATTGTAACAAAGGCAGACAAACATTCACTTTATAATGTTCGTAAAAATGCACAATATATAGCAAGAATTCGTTATGAACAAGAAATGGAGAAACGTAGGCTTGCAAATTCTATTAAAGATATAAATTCTAAACAAATTGCAATACAAGCAGCTATCGGAAAGAATGAAGAGCTAATAAAAAAATTACGCACAGACAGATTAACATATGAAAGAACTGAGCGTGAGCTGGCAAAGCAATCAAAAACGTTGGCCAATATGATTAACCGTTCAACAACGACATCTAATGATATGAAAGTGGTTGGCGGTTTTATAAAACCAATTACAGGTCCTATTACTTCACCATATGGATGGCGTGTACATCCAATATTTAAAAGCAGAACCTTCCACTCCGGCATTGATATAGGTGGACCTTTTAATTCTGGTGTGCAAGCATCTAACTCAGGAAAAGTTATTTATGCAGGGTGGTATGGTGGATATGGTAAAGTTGTAATTATTGACCACGGTACTTATAATGGTTCAAAAATAACTACGTTGTATGCCCACTTAAATAGTTGGAATGTTAATGTAGGTCAGTATGTTTCAAAAGGACAAATTATTGGCAGAGAAGGTTCTACCGGCTATTCAACAGGTCCGCATTTACACTTTGAAGTTCGGGTAAATGGACAAACAAAGAACCCGCTTAATTATATATAAAGGAATACTCATTGAATAAGTTAAAAATAATAGCATTAATATCATTGTTTTTTACACTTACAACACATAATGTGATGTATGCTGCAGAGTTTCAGGATAGTTTTGTTCAGGATTTTTCGGAATTTAAGCAAAATTTTTCGGAAAATGGTGAAGTTAAAAGCTCTATAAAAGAGGAAATTAAAACTCAAAAAACAAAAAAAGAGAAAAAATCTAAAAAAGAAAAACAAGATTCTCAGGAATTAAATATAGAAAAAACTACTGAAATTGATATTAAGAGTGACTATATAGAATATTTCCCGGAACGTCAAGAAATAGAAGCAGTTGGAAATGCTTCTATAACATTGCCAAGTAATGGGGCAGTATTGAGAGCTGATAAATTGATATATAATCAGGAAATGGGCTTATTAAAAGGTTATGGAAATGTAAGATTAATTAAGGATACAAATGTTATGGATGGCGAGTCTATAACAATTGATTTGAATCAAAAAAATGCCCTTATGGATGAGGCAATAACTGAAAATGCCTTTGTTCGATTAAAATCAGAAAACGCTCAAATGATTGCCGGTAAGGATATTATGCTAGAAAATGGCTTGGCAAATATCAAAGAAGATAGAATTGTATTGGTTGGTAACACTAATTTTAGCAGTTTTGGAACTAATGAATTGTCTGAAACTCAAAAAGTTTTTTACCTAAAAGAAAATTATGATTCAAAATATACTATTAAAGCTAAAGAAATTATTATTGATGCTAGGGCAGAGCATGACTTGGTTACGGTAAAAGATGCAAATATCTATTTAAAAGATATGAAGGTAAATAGTGCTGGAACCATAAAACTTATAACAAATAAACAACAACAGTATATTGAAACAAATATGCCGGAAATTGGTTTTTTACGTCAATTTGGTTCTTACGTGGGGCCTGGATTTTCGACACCTGCACCGTTTGGCGGCGCTTTGAAACTTGTGCCCCTCTTTAACGTTTTTAGAGGTGAAATGGGTGCCGGAGCGATGGCAAGATATCATAATTCTAAAAATTTAACAGAGTTTGCTATTAGTTCAGCAGAAAATACAAAAACTATTTTGCGAGGGGAACAAGATCTTACCGATAATTTGAAATTAATTTATGGTATGAATGGCTACATGAATGAGTGGTTTATGGGTGATAGGGCTCCTGGCGGGATAGCAGAATTGGTTTATCATCAAAAACATGTTGCAGAAGATATCGGAGTGCGTTTTGAGCACAGATTTACGGGTGGTTTTGCACAAGAGTTTGACAGTACTAAATCAACGGCTCGTTTCAGATGGATGGCGCAAGCTGATAAGCCGATTTGGTATTATGGTGATGATATTAATAATAGATATGCGGCATTTGAACTTAGTACGCAAGTTGCTACTTATTTGTATGGAACCGGTGATACAATGGCGTTAATGCGCTTCGGCCCCAGATTAAGACTTGAAACTGACAGATGGATTCAAACATTGGGCTATTTTTATGCTGCTAAACATGGTGATTCTCCATTTTATTTTGATAAGTATATGTACGGGACCAACAATGTTTACTTGACGGAAGGTGTAAAGCTTAATAAATATCTTTCTGTGATGTGGAGAGGTTCTATCGCGATGAATCGTGACGCTTGGGATGGTAAATATATGCAAGAAAACAGATTTTTCGTTATGGTTGGACCTGAGGATGTTAAATTTACCTTGGGGTATGATACCGTTAGAGAAAGAACATTTTTTAGTTGTTTTATGTTGTTAGGAACAAAAAATATGGATTTGCAGTATAAAAAACTTTATATAAAGAATACTGCTAATTTAGGTAAATCACAAAATGAAACAAGAAAAGCAGAAAAAGCAAAGCTGGAAGCAAAAGCTGAAATAAAACCAAGTTTTATGGATAGGTTGTTTAAAAGACAAATAACAACAAATATTGAGCCAGAGAGAGAGGAAAAAGTGCTTGTTGAAGAAAATATGCAACCTATAACAAATAAATTATCAGAACATGAGATAATAAAACCTAAAATTATTGAAAAGAAGGAATTACCGATAACGAGAGGTGTTACTCCAAGTAAACTAAATTCCGGTGCGGTAAGACTACATGATTCCAATGTTACACCTATGTTGACGCCAATGATTTCACCAATGATGAATATGGGAATGTAAAATGTAGCTTTTCAAAATATTTGTTGTATACTATCAGTGACAGAAAAAAAGGAATAGAAATATGAATCTGAAAGATTGGTTCCAAAACAGAAAACAAGAACAAATGGCAGCAAGACCAAGTGAAGTTGTTGCGATAGACGATGATATCGCTAAATTGTGGCAAAAATGTTATAATTGTGACACCCAACTTCTTAAAAAAGAACTTGAAAACAATATGATGGTTTGCCCTCATTGTGAGTATCATTTTCGTATAAATGCCAGAACTCGTATAGCACAGCTTGTTGATGAAGGAACGTTTGAAGAACTTTATTCAACAGTTACGGCAGGAGACCCTTTAGATTTTGTAGATACAGAAAGTTATAAGGAGCGTCAGCGTAAGGCTAATGCTAAGAATGATATCAATGAAGCGGTTGTGACAGGTACCGCTTGTATTGACGGTGAAAAAGTAGCATTGGCTGTAATGGACTTTGAATATATGGGCGGTTCCATGGGGAGTGCCGTAGGTGAAAAAGTTACAAGAATAATTGAAGAAGCTCTAAAACTAAAACTACCGGTCATTGCGATTACTTCATCCGGTGGTGCTCGTATGCAGGAAAGTGCACTCAGTCTTATGCAAATGGCAAAAACCAGTTGTGCTGTTGCAAAAATGAATGAAGCAAAACTTCTGTATATAACAGTTTTGACAGAACCTACTTTTGGTGGGGTAACTGCAAGTTTTGGTACTTTAGGAGATATAATTATTGCTGAGCAAGGGGCTAGAATTGGTTTTGCAGGACGTCGTGTAATAGAGCAAACTATAAGACAAAAATTGCCTGCAGATTTTCAGACAGCAGAATATCTTTTAAAGTATGGTCAAATCGACAGTATTGCTAAGCGTTCTGAATTAAAATCAGTTCTTAGCAATATATTGAAAATTCATAAGAGAAAAGGATAATAGCAATGGCAATATTAGAATTTGAAAAATATGTTTACGAGATTGAAGATAAGATTGAAGAACTTAGAAGAATCAGTAAAGAATCGGGGCTAGATTTGAATAACGAAATTGAAAAATTTGAAAAACAAAAAGAAGATTATAAAAAAGAACTTTATAGCAATCTTGAACCATTGCAAAAATTACAAATAGCTCGTCATAGTGAGCGCCCGAATTTTTTGGATTATATAAATCTTATGACAACAGATTTTATGGAAATGCACGGTGATCGAGAAGGCAGTGATGATAGAGCTATTATTGGGGGGATTGCTCGTCTTGATGATAGGCCGGTTATGATTATCGGAACAATGAAAGGAAAAACAACCAAAGAAAATCTTGAATATAATTTTGGTATGCCACAGCCGCAAGGATATAGAAAGGCATTAAGGTTGTTTGAACACGCAAACAGGTTTGGATTGCCTATTATAACTCTTATAGACACACCTGGCGCTTTTCCGGGGATTAAAGCAGAGGAGACGGGGCAAGGTATTGCTATTGCCGTAAATCTTAAAGAAATGGCAAAGTTAGAGGTTCCAATTATTGCTGTTATAACAGGTGAAGGATGTTCTGGTGGTGCTTTAGGGCTTGCTGTAGCAAATAAAGTATTGATGTTAGAACATTCTTACTATACTGTTATTTCTCCTGAAGGTTGTGCTTCTATCTTGTGGAGAGATGCATCTAAAGCTGCTCAAGCAGCAGAAGCTTTAAAAATAACAGCGGATGATCTTTTAAAATTTGACATTATTGATGATGTAGTAAAGGAGCCAATTGGTGGCGCACATTACAATCCTGAATTAACAGCAAATAATCTAAAAGAAAAGCTTTTGGCTAATCTAGAAGAGATGGCTGGCATGTCTGCTCAAGAATTAAAAGATGATCGTTATGCTAAATTCCGTAGAATGGGTGTATTTAACGAATAATGAGTGGTTATTGGCAAGTTTTAATAAAAATTGATGGACAAGAAGTATTCGAGCTTTCTCCAATTTGCGCAATGCATGATGAAACAGAAGAGCCTTTTGGAGTGTCGGAAGATATCAGGGATGTAATTGCTCAAATTTTGTTTGAAAATTTTGCTTGTGAAGGTGTTGTTCTTGAGGAGGAAACTTTTAAAGAGTTTAAAAGAACAGGAAAAGCTGAGGGAATGAGAGCATTTTTTTCTGCTCTTCCTAATCCTGATGAAATTAAATCTAGAATTTTAGAAAATATAGTAGAAGATGTTGATATTTTTTTAGAAGTTACTCCGATTGAAGATAAAGATTGGTCTGAAGAATGGAAAAAAGGATGGATGCCAACGAAAATATCTAATAGCATCGTTATTCGCCCAACTTGGAGAGAGTATGAGCCGAGCGATGGTGAGATTGTTGTTAATCTTGATCCAGGCATGGCTTTTGGTACAGGAACTCATGCAACAACGCAGTTATGTGTTTGTGCAATGGAAAAATATATGTCTAATAATGCAGAGTTGGCAGATGTAGGATGTGGATCAGGTATTTTGGCTATATGTGGCATAAAATTAGGTGCTAAAAATGCGGTTGCTGTGGATAATGACCCTGTTGTGATTCCCGTTGCTCAGGATAATGCCATGTTGAATAATGTTGAAGACAAAATCAAATTTTTCGAGGCAACATCTACAGACTTAATAGGTAAAACATATGATTTTATATGTGCGAATATTTTGCACAATGTTCTTGATTCAATAATGTTTGAATTAAAGCAGTTGCTCAAGCCTGGTGCGAAAATGGTTTTATCTGGGATTTTGGATGAAAAAGAGCAAATTGTTGCTAATGCCATTGAAAGAGAAGGCCTAAAATTGGTTGA
>JAZTXF010000145.1:0-1632 GCA_045636305.1 Candidatus Gastranaerophilaceae bacterium
AGGATTTTTAGATTTTTCATTTAAAGCTAAAGCTATAATTTCATCCATTCCGCTTGTATGACACTCACCGCAAACGAAATGTCCGTTTACGCATCTTGTTTTGCTGTTTTCTTTTTTATGGCAAATCACACATTCCATCATCGTATCTGTTTCCAGATATTCAAGCGGTGCTTTGCAAATTAAACATTCTTCGTTCATTTTTATTACCTACTTAAAATTATACAGTGTGCTCGTTTCTTTGTTTCTATACTCGTGCTTTTCGTAATAGCCGATTAGTGTGCCGTCGTCATCACGAAGAGCAACCATATAGACATCTTTGTTTTCCTCGTCATTGCGATAGGTATATATGATATTATTGTCCTTGCTTTCCTTAAACCAAGCAAGCACCTTTTCTATCATTTCATTGGCTTTTGGCGGATGGCAGTCTTTAATACTTGCACCCGTCAAGTCCTTATGATAGCGTTCTATCGCAGACGGGTTCATATATACAATGATATCGTCCATATCGCAGACAACGACAGGGGCTGAGTCCCTATCAAGTATGCTTTTGAATAATTTATATAGTTTCATTTTTAAACCTCACTAACTGCAAGTCTAGTTCTATTTATTATTTTTTGTATCCGTACAAGCATCATTCCAACAATACTCCATCTTCTCGCAATCAATAACCAATTGGAAATCAAATGCCCATAATAATTTTCTTGTATTTACACTGCCGAAAAATAATACTCTACGTTTTGAAAAATATTGGTCACTAATTTCGATTTCCCACTCACCGCTATTTATTCTTTCAAAAACTTTATCCAAATCTACTTTTTTTCTTGTAGTGTATATATGTTTGCCAAATAAATAATGTCTTTTAAAGATAAAGAAAACCGACATATTTATATCAAAATCAATAAAGTTAATTTCCGATTTATCTGTTTGAACCGCTTCTTCATAAGAATTATATTTTGTTCTAGCAATCATCCAAAATCCATCATCAAGAGGAAAAGATAATAAATTATCAGTTGTTTTTATATTTTTTATAACACAATCATTCAAACTCACATAGTCGTATGCATTTACAACACGATATTTCCACATATACTTATCACCTCACCAATTGTTATTTTGTTTTTATTATACTACATTCCCTTCGAATTTTCAAGAACGCCGAAACACTTCATCTGGTTTTCTAACATTTTTCTAGCAGAAATGGTTAGAAAAGAGGGTTAAAGTGGCAATACTAGAAATTCGAGCGCTATAAAGGCTTTGAAGGATTTTAACCCCTCAAAGCCTTGATTTTACGCTAGTTTCGTCGCTTCCTAACTTCTCTTAACTTCTGCTTATTTGCTCTAACCTACAGGACTCGAAGCTGACTCGAAATCGTTTCAAACTTTTAGAAGTTGTTGGAACACAATTCTCCGCAAACCCTGTAACAGTGCGGTTTTCAGCAATCGGTGCTGACAAAACAAAAATTCTTTTCTAATGGAATTTCTAATAAAACTTAATATTTGCTTTAAACTTTGAAAAAAGTTTATATAAATTTGGAGATGTACCCAAGTGGTTGAAGGGGTCGGATTCGAAATCCGAAAGGTCGGTCATGCCGGCGCGGGCGTTCAAATCGTCTCATCTCCGCCAATGAGCTAA
>JAZTXF010000146.1:0-14479 GCA_045636305.1 Candidatus Gastranaerophilaceae bacterium
ACAATTCCATCCATTTTCTCATCAAAATAGCGATTTTTTCGCAACAACAACCACAACATAAATAATTTTGCAATCTCTTCAGGCACCGCTGCTGCAAAAAAAGCATTACTTACACTACCCAATATTGTTGTTACCTCGTCAGGATATAAACCTATCATACCAAACGGAATAGACAAACAAAAAGACAACGGAGCAGACAAAACCCCAAAGAAAAATGCTTTTAACAACTGTGATGTAGGCTCTGGCGACTTTTTATCTTTATAACAGATATAAAAAATAAGAATTGCAACTGGAAGCAATGCTGCTAACAAAACAATATAATCCATAATTTTTTACTTTCTTAAACAATAACAAAGGGCAACAATTGCGTCATAAATTCATCTAAATCAACACCTTGATTAGTGTAAATTGTAATATCCTTATCTACAAGCATTTTATTCTCAATCATCCACTCTTCATTTCTGGCAAAGAATTGAAGGAGAACCATGTGGAAAGCTTGCTCGGCGGTGAAATCTTCCACATTGCGACGATAAAACTCTGTTGGAACTAAATGATTATATTCTTCATCCCAATCAATATTTGATTCAAGCGTAGGTAATGAAGTTTTTAGTTCTTCAGCATATCGCAATAATGATTCGAAATTTTGATACAACTGCCCAAATATTCCATTGTCTGCCAATCGCTCATAAAACAACTTGATTTTGCGATACATATTGTTCATACAACGAGCATAAACATACACACGCATTGCGCTACGATAATCTACAATATCCTCGATATTACTATTCTGCAAACGCTCTATCAATGTGTTTTTCTTTGCAGCTTCATATTTTTGTTTTAATTCATCAACCGACAAAACATCAACAGTCAAATCACCATACGACAATGCCATAGCACGTATTTTCGATTGCAACTGTTCTACAACAGCTGGCATTTCGGCAATTCCATTACGCCACGCTTGCTGTTCGATACGTTGCAAAATAGCATTCAAAATATTACCTATCAAATCATCATTCAACACCGCATCCAAATAATTAGAATATTCCTCTACGGCTCTATCTTTCACATCAAAATTCAACTCAATAGGCAAATCAGAAACCAACGTACCACCATCTCTCAAAAAGCCCAACGCAAAATATTTATCGCAAACAACATCAATTTCAGGTTTGAGTTTATCAACAATACCAACAAACTCAAACACCGATACTATTTTTTCTACTATTTGACAAGCAGAAAGAGAGTCTTCCTGCAATAAGCTGTATTGCAAAAAGTCTCTCTTAAATCTGTTTTTTAGATATTCTTGTTTAATCATGGTTTATCACTTGTGTGATTTGATTAATAAATAATAAAGCACTAAACTCCGCCAACAAATCTCGAACAAGTTTAATCTCATGTTCAGAACATTCTTCTTCAATCTTTTTAATTATTGATATAACTTTTTCTAATTGAATTGCCTTCTCTTCCTCTGTTACTACACCATCCTCAATTATTGCATTTAAAGATAAATTATTCAAAAGTAAATCTTCTATATTAAGATTACCTTTTTCATCTATTATTTTACTCATAACAATATTTTTTATTTAAGTTTATAACCACAATTTGAACAGTATTTTTGATCTTTTTTAATAGAACTTTTACAATTAGGACATTTAGGATTTTTTATTGCATCTTGAAATTCTCCAGATTTTTCCTTTTCTTTGAAAGTTTCCCTACCTTCTTTTATTATTTCTTTAATGTTTGAGTCTTTAACAACATTATCTATTATTCTTTTTGTATCATCAGAATCATCTAAATCAAATGATCCTTTAGCTTTCATTACTTTTGTCAACAAATTCAAATATAAAATAGAAGAAGCATAGATTAAAATATAGCCCATCATACCATAAAGAGCTACAGATAAAACATTCCCAAAAGGTAAAATAGTCAAAATTGAAGCTCCAATATAAGCAACTAAGTATGATGCTGCATTCGTAGCTAAATTAGTAAGCATGGCAGAACCAATAAATCGAACCACATTTTCTTTCATTGAAATTCCTAATGTTTTATTAATCATAACATAGGTTCCCCAAACAAGACCTGTTTGCGACAACATTGCAATAACGCCACCAATACCTGGAGTCAAAGCAACAACTGATGCTACAGCAGAATAAATTGCAAACCTATTTATAACGTCTACAATAGCATCTAGTTGACTCCCTTTGATAAGATCTTTTGCTGCCTTTTCTAATTCAGTGTATGCAGCATACAATAAAATTTTAGCATTCATAAATAATAAAATTAAATATTATAAAAATATATTTACAATCTAGAACCACAATATTCACAAAAGTTATAATTTTCAACCTTACGTTTACCACAAATTGGGCATCTTTGCAAAGAAGACAAATTTAATTGACGTTTTGCATCTAAATATTGATTACTATTACCCCATTTTATAATTTCACGAACTCTTACCGCAGCAAACGGATGATCTAATGGAATTGTATTATATAAGTTTATTAACTTGTTCCATAATCCTTTATCATTATAGAGTTTATCGTACTCATCAGCTTGAGCAATCCATTCTTCAATATTTATATTTGATGTTAAAAATTTAGACCCTCCAGAAAGCCTAACCATAACTTTCGTTACTATCTCAGGATTTGATATAACTGCAGCGACTCTATCACAACTCAATTCACTTTTTCTGCGCCAATAATATAATGCAATAGATAGCGTTTCTGCTAAATCTTTAGATATAAACTTATTTATAGCTTCATTCATCAAGACATTTATCATTGTATAATATAAAGTGTGACGGCAAAGAATATGTCCACATTCATGAGCTAAAACAGCTGTTATTTCTTCACTAGAAAGCATTTCAATTAACCCCGATGTAACACAAATAAATTTATAAGTATCACCAAAAGTATAAGCATTTGGAATAGGATTCATTTCCAAATAAAACTCAGGTTCTTCCATCTCAAGCATATCACAAATAGGAGGTAGATAACGATATATCTGCGGTAATTGAGTGGGAGACAAACGAATTGCGGAAGCTAAAAGTTTTCCATAGAAAATCTTTTCATATCCGTATTCTAATATTTTTTTTCCAAATAGAGTAAATCCTGGTATTCCCTCTAATTGTTTAAGAGCCGCAGCATCTTCTGGATGAATAAATTCTGAAGGCTTAATCATAATATACTTTTTATATAATAATTTACCCTTTATATAGATCTTCGAGTCTTAACTCATTTCCACATGCATGACAAAAAACTTGATGCTTTGATACTGGAGTTTTTATCCCCTTTGACCAACAATGAGAACAATAATAAGTCACTTTAGAATCACGAATACGTGATATCAAATCTTTATACAAATCCGTATCCTCACGCTTAATTAAGTCGTAGCCAAGTTTTTTTAGGAGTTTGATTGTTTTCATTGCCATTTCGCGGTCGTATTGTTTTTCTGAATCAGGCAATTCAGAGTATGGCACCATACAAGGATTGTGTTTCTTTTCGTCGTTACGCTCTGGACCCCAAGTCCAACCTTCTGCTTTGCGACCTTCTGCCCAAATTTCATGTGCATTTTCAGCGATTGCTTCACGTAATTCATTCAAATCATCGGTTAATTCTACATCCGACAAATCAATTGGTTTTGGATTGTAAGTATTCATAGCTTTAAGATTTATTGTTACAAAATAGTATTTTGAATCTGCCCAAGCATTCAAAAATTGTTTTACTTTATATTGTTTTTTCTTAATTATAGCATTAGGATCATAAAGTTCAATTTCTTCAGAAGATTGTTGATAAGACGTTACAACCACCGCATGATCAGGGATACGCCCAACAAGCATATCTTCACACAATTCATCATAACAATCGTCTTGCAATTCACCTCCATCTACTATAGCAATCACACCACAACCTTGCTTCAGTGCTCGGTCTATATCATTTAATGTGCCATCATAAATACGTCGAACCGACAAACCCAATGTCTCGCTATAACGCCCAACATTAAATAAATTAACACCTTCTGATTTCAACCACCCATTAGATTGCATATCAGCGATAGCCTTATCTTCATCAAACTCCACATCTTTTTGTTCAAGAATACATCGTTCGCAAAGCCAAACGCATAAATTCTCGTCATGCGTAGCCGCTAATGCCGTCATTGGCAATATTTCCACGACATTACCAGATTGCAAATCAACATCTACAGCCATCACTATTTCGAGCAACTCACGCAACTCGACATCGACTTTTGCAGCAGACAATATCTGCAACGTCTCTTCACGAGTAGCACGACCATCGAGATACGCCGCCACCAGTTCTGATGATATAGTATATTTTTTATCTTTCATATTGTGCCCTCCCATCATTCAAAACTATTTGAGTCAAAGCTGCAACAGCTCGTTTTTTAATATTATACAAATTATCAACCGTTACCCCCATCTCTTCAGCCACATCCTTTGGCTCGGCATCCTCTAAAATCAAACGCCTAATAGCCATCACATAACGCTCGTTTTTCAACTCATTCAATAGATATTCCACATCAATTTTAGCCGTTATTTGAGACGGAACATCAATCGGAGTATCTTTCACTTCAGTAAGAGGCTCTTGCGACTTATCTTCTATCAATGAATCGCGTTTTTGCACAAAAAACCGAATCGCCACCACCTTCAACCACTGACAAATCGAGCTCCGCCCCTCGAACGCCCTCAATCGCCAAGCATTCCCCTCCATCAAATGAAGATACAACTCATTAACAAACTCATCATAATCAACCTCATACGAAAACACATAATTGATAACCCCCAAAAACAACGGACGGCACTTCTTAAAAAAGAAGTGATACGTCACCAGCTCATCTCGGTCAATCAATGCTTGTATTATTTGTTGATCTGACACTATTTACCTATATTTAAAACTAACCTTAAACCCACATTATTATTAACATATTTTGAAGGCTGCTTATCTTGCATAAAAATACTACACTCACTTCTCTCACTACTCCAACAACCTCCACACATCACACGCAAATAATCATCTTCATCATAAACATCATTAACATCCTTATTGGCAAAATCACACCACTCCCATACATTACCAGTCATATCATACAAACCCAATTCATTAGGCTCTTTTTTCGCTACAGGATGAGTACAACTTGACGAATTATCATAAAACCATGCGATATCTTTTAAATATTTACTGCCAGCATACGCATAATGATGTGTTTTTAATCCACCTTGCCCTGCAAACATCCACTGAACATCTGTTGGAAATCCAAATTTTTTATTACCAAGTTCTTTTTTAAAAATTTCATTTAACCTTTTAATAAACACCAAACAATCACGATAAGAAATATAATACATTGGCATATCATCCCCCTTGCCTCTCAACTGCCAAGTTGGATTTAACCTATCTCGTTTTTGAGAAATATCCTCCTTCATAATTATTTTCCATAAACCCTGCGTCACCTCAGTTTCCGCTATATAGAAATCATCGAGAACATATGTTTTTTTTACAGATTTTACTGTTTGTGAATTTACATCCAAGTTAGACACTTCAATACCTTCATCACATTTAAAAACACCTCCCTTAACGAGAATCATTTGAAATTTAAATTCTCCTATACTAAATTCTATCTGTTCTTTAAGTGTTTCCTCTTTAAAAACTTCTCTAAAATAAAATTTTGTCGAATCTATTTCTCCTTTATTTATCCAATCAGAAACAGTTTCTGCAGCCTTTTCAAATTGATGAGAATTAATATAGCCATTAAGAACTTTTGCAAGTTCTAATCTCTTATCTAACGACAATTTTTCAACTAAAGCTTTAAAACCATTCTCATCAAGAATTATCGTATCTTTTTTTACCTCAGTTTTCGAAACTTTAGATTTCTTTTTGCTTCCTTGCACCTTCGGTTCACTATCTTGTTTATGTGACTTAATGTTTCCAGGTGTAGTTATTGATGTAGCGATAGGCGAAAAAGGTGTCGGTGTGGGCATTGGAGGTAAAATCGTATCTCTTTGTTCTGGTGTGATAGTATCTAAATTGGTCAAATTTTCGGGGTCAAGCGTCGATTTTTGTTTTGTTGAATAGTAAATTGCTATACAAGAAATGAATGAAATCAAAAGTAATGGCAGTAAAATAGAATTCTTTAAAAAGAAATTTATTTTCTTCCTTCTCTTAACAACAACACTATCATCCTTCCCCAAGTATTTTCTCAAATCAACATACAATTTATCCATTGCCTCTTCCGAATTAACATCAACTTGCTGCTTTAAACCAAACATCAATTTGAACCACTTAGAAAGAGGAGCACCATCGATATTCAAAAATATAATTCTTTTCCCTTCTGATTGAGCATAATTTATTTCACGCACCGACCAATCATTTTCATAATCAACAATATTAGTATGCCTTTTTGAATAAAGGAAAAGGAATATATCAGCATCATCTATTGCTTTAATAATCACATTAACAAATTGAGCATGACTTTCAATACCCTCCATATCAATCCAACATTTTTCACCAACAGCACTTTCAATATCATCTTTAATCGCAAAAGCTCGTTTTTTGTCACTACGCTTATATGATATAAATATACGTTTATTCATTTTATACAATTTTAAATGTATTTATTTTGATTTTCAATAATTATAACTCCCCACTTCGCAATAATCATCTTATAGAGTGTAAAATCTACGGACAAACAGGACGAATAGATAGCCCATAGTAGCGAGAATAATAAGTCAACATCAGCGTACCTTGACTCAATTCTAACACGGAGGCTGAATACGTATCATGGGAATGGAGCGAACTACTCCAATAATAGCCTCTCAACATATTATAATCATGCTCGCTTTCGAATTTGTGTCCTACTGCAGGCAAGAAAATTGAATTACCATTAAAGCTTTCAAATTTACAACCATAAATACCATTTTGAGAAGTCCATGTATGAGTACATTTACTTTGCAACTCTTCAAATTCTTTTAGAGTCGGCATACGCCAACTTCCGCCCCAATTTATATGAGCAGCATCATCTTTTAAAGCTAGCATATTTATCGTATCAAAATAAGCATTATATCCAAATTTCTCATTATTACAATATTTTTTTAATTTAATACCAATTTTAGTATTAATACAATGTCTGTATGTAGCCCAAGCGTAATTTTCTTTTGGCTCACCTTCGCCCCATGCAAAATAATCACCATATTCCTCTGGTGTTGTTGCTCCAATATTACATGTCGCCCATTTCACTGACAAACCTAAATCTACATATTCATAGCCATTTGTTTCAATTATTTCTAGTCTTGAATTGTCTTCTAGTTTTTGCCCATTATCCTCTAATTTTTTATTTAGATAATAATATAACATTCCTCCAATTATAATAAAAACAGAAACAATAAAAGTAAATTTAGAAAACAGCGATTTAGATGCTCCTCTGCGAAAATTATACGATTCTATTTTGTTTTTATCTAGATACACATTACTCTGTAAATTAGATTCTGAACTTATTTCATTACACACACTCTCATGATCAAACCATTTCCTTAAATCGGCATATAACTTATTCATTGCAAAGCTATAATTAATATTTATCTGCTGCTTCAAACCAAACATCATTATAAACCAATCAGATAAATGAGTTCCGTCTATATTCAAAAAAATAATTCTCTTTCTTTTTACATAAGCATAATTTATCTCGCGAACAGTCCAATCATTCTCAAAATCAATAATTTCAGCATGTTTTTTTGAATACATAAACAAAAAGATATCAGCCTCATCAATTGCTTTCATGATGACATTGACAAACTGAGCATCACTCTCGACACCATCCAAATCAATCCAACATAACTCACCAACATGTTTCTCTATATCGTCTTTAATCTTAAAAACAACATCTTTATCATCTCGTTTATATGATATAAATATGCGAGCCATTATTTTTTATATTTATTTAACCTAATTAACTTATATTGATTTTTCGGATACTCAACCCGAACGTCCCTACTTGACAACTATAAACAAACAGGACGAATTGATTGACCACAATAACGATGGCTAACATTTTTTATTACATCATCGGAATAAAAACCAATGTCATAAACATTATATGGGCTATAAGCCAACACTTCGCTTGACCATATATTTCCTGAATCAGAAAGACAAAGTCCTTTCTCTTTCATAACTCCCGAAGCAGGCAAAAATATAGAATTTCCATTAGGTCCTATTACTTTATACCCCTTCACTCCATTTTGAGACCTCCAAACCCATTCACATTTCTCACGCAATTCATTTTGCTCTGCTTTGGTTGGCATTCGCCATGCTTTTCCCCAATTTATCCTAGCTGCATCATCATCTGCATCCAATATAGTTTTATTATCAATAAAACCATTATCACCATAT
This sequence comes from Candidatus Gastranaerophilaceae bacterium, assembly GCA_045636305.1. Classification (GTDB taxonomy): domain Bacteria; phylum Cyanobacteriota; class Vampirovibrionia; order Gastranaerophilales; family Gastranaerophilaceae; genus RGIG2134. Next base: position 8,394 of record JAZTXF010000146.1, read on the forward strand.
TTAGATTTTTGGCAATATTTAGTTAAAGAATATTTTGAGCCTTTTGAATATTTATAAGTTTCCCATGTATATTGTTCTTTAGTTTCTGTCTCACCCCACGCAAAATAATCGCCACACTCTTCTGGCTTATTTGCTCCAACATTACATGTTGCCCACTTTACAGATAACCCTAAATCAACAAATTCATGCTGGTTTTCTAAATTATCTTCTATTTTTTTAGATTCTATTTTTTTATCTACATCACTGCAATTTAAAACTATGGTTTCCAATTTAGAAGTTCCTAATAGTATCAATTCTTTCTCATCACAAATACTTTCATCATCAATAGTTACTACTTTACGCAAATACTCTCCTTCGGGCAATGAAATTTTAGTTATTTTATTTGCCTCTAATTGTTGAATCTTTTCATCATCAAGATATAACCAACAAGCACGATTTACTCTAACTTTATATAACACCTTCTTTTCATCGCTACTATGCTCATTATATATTTGTTCTATGTTTGTTTTTAATTTCGTATAAAGTTTATATCTGATATCCTTAAAATGAGCATCTTTATGTATATGATAAAAAACAGCTTCTTCACGCAAAACCTGTTCGATATCAGGAGGTAATAATAATTTAGAAAAATCAAAACCAGCATCACTAAAAGGTGCCACTACAATGATATTTATACCTCTACCTTTTTGTTGTAATGCTCGAGCAATTTCTATACGAAAAAAATCTAATTTTTTATTTACACCTAACTCTAATAATTTTTTCTCAAACTCATCAATTGAAGCCTTTGCAAGAAAATTATATAAATCAACATCTTCAGGAATAAACGGCTTTTTATAATTTAAACTATTTTTACCGACAACAAGAATAAAATCAGTACAAGCATCTATACGCTTAGCCAACTCTATATCAAAAGTACCCTGTAAATTTTCTTTATCAAAACTCACTCTACCTTCATATTTCTGCTCTAACAAAGTACATAAATGCTCTGCTTTATCAGTTGTATCCTCACGTCGATAACTTATGAATATATCATATTTGTTTTCCATATAAAAACTCCTTCAAACATAAAAAAACAAATTAACATTTTTCATTCTTTTTTATTGTTTTAATTTTTTGTTTTAACTTTGATTTTGAAAGCAAACGTTCTTTTTTAGTTACTTTCAATATTGCAGGGATTGCCTCATTAAAAATATAATCATACGTCATAACTACATCATCCACCTCGTTCAATTTATCAAAAGAACAAATATCCACATGCGCTTTTTGTGACCCTTTTTTCTTTTCGGCTTTATGCGATTTTCTTTCTTCTCTTGTGCTTTTATCATCAACTCCTTTAATATCTAAATATTTTTTTAATTCAGTGTTATCATATGCTCTAAAACCAATCAATAATTGTTGAACATTCCAACGATTATGTTCACACTCTGCCAACAACTTTTCATATACTTTAATATTTGCATAGACAATATCATAATAAAAATCCACATCTAACTTAGAATTTCCAATACAACGTAATTTTGAATTAAAACTATTTGCCAAATAAAGATTAGACCAACGATTCGCAATAGAAGATTTCTCCCATGCCAATAAAACTTTATCCTTCACTTGTTCCATCTTTTCTTGATCAGACACATTAATTAAAGCCAAAATTTTAGAATTTATATCCTCCTTTAAAATATCTAAATCAACATTTCCCTCTGAAATTTCATCATATGGTATAGTATCATAAACAAAAGCTGCAAGTTGAGCACGATAAAGATATTCTTTATTAGTAGTAAATTCAGCATCAGACATACCAAACGGACGTATTTTTTCATAACTTCGTTTCACATTGCTATTAGTTGTGAAATTAGCTACCATATCAGATGCCTCTCGTTGATATACCCATATTTGTTGCGCCGACTGATAAACCTCATCTGGCATATAAAGAGCCGCAGCAATAGATTCATGAGCTAAAGAGAAACAAATCGCCATAGTCAAAACTTTATCTTTCTCCGACGCAATGTTTTTTAAATAAGACCTAACATTATTTTGCTCAAGATTACCTTTAACAAACTCCCACTCTATATCAATAAAATTTGATGTTTTACCTCCAACTGTACAAATTTGACTATAATTACTACTTCCCTCTATTGGATCAATCCAAGCTTTATCAAGATCGTCTATTCCATTTGAAAGATCTAAATAACGATAACGGGTAAGATTAAACATATTTTGGAAACGTCCTATAAAAAAATCTTTTTCACTATCAGCATTAGAATCAATGAAAGTGATACGAGTGCGACGCCCATTTTCTGGTTTAAAATTAGGATAATGAGCAATTTGAGCAGCTTGCAATGCCATTGCAATACCCATTTTTGACATACCCACTACAACAAAATGAACAGTTTTATTATCATTAACCCCAATTCCTTTCTCTCCCTCTAATGGTAAATAATCAAAAGTACGTTCTTCATCATTATATTTCTTTAAAAAGCCACGTAAACATTTAATTCCAAAGTAAAGTAAATGATTTCTCATAGTGTTGTACAAATCCATCTTTCTCTCTTGTGGTAAAACCCTTTTCAATATTTCCGTATATTGCCCCTTAACTAACACACACTGAGCCCAATCCTCATAATTATTAAAAGGAATAAAATCAATATAACTTTTTATTTTAGAAGGTATATCTGAAAACTGAAAAATTGAAAACGTTGTTTGATACTCAAACAAAACATGACAAACAAGTTTTTTAGCATCAGGTTCAACGCCTTTAGTCGTCAAATCAGATGCAATATTATGCACAATTTTCATATTCTGAATATCGTGATAACTATATGCTTCATCATCTTTTTGTTTTTCACCAAGTACATAAACTTCAGTAGCTTTATCAAGATACAATTTATCCATTTGCTCGAAAGCATCCAACTGACCATGATAAATGATAACTTTTTCTTTATCCGTATCTTTTAAATGAGAATACAATGAACTTCTTACACTTTCAACATCAAAATTAGTTAATACTAATACATAATCAAGCTCATCGGACTCCCCCTTCCCATTCAAAAGATTTTTAATAATAGTAGCAGCATTATCATCCACTCCTATCACGACAGCAAATTTTTTGCGCCAAAACACTAAATGCCGAAAGGCTAATCGGCTATATCGTATATCACCTTTAGCCCACAAATTTTTGCGATTATCAAACCAGTTAATAAGAGTAGATATCAAAAGACCATTTAAGAGCAAGACACCTAAAACCGCTATAAGTGCAGCCAAACCACGACCATTTTTATCGATAGACATATGTTGGTTGCCTGGATCAATAAAGTGATAATAAACCGTCCAAAAAACATGATTCCCTTTATTCGTTGCATCCATTTTTTTACCATCCCCAATCAATAAATTAGAAATTTTATCATAAGATGATTCAGTACACCCACAACGACTATCACGAATAAGAGAAAATGAAGAAATCACAAATGGTACAAATAAAACAAGGCAAACCACTCGCTTCAAAAACTTACCTGACATCAATAATAAATCACGCTTAATTGGAGAGAAAAACATTCTCCAAAAAAACTTCAAAATATAAATAGAACCTACAAAGCCGACAGCATAACAAAGTTTATTTATACATGCATTATCTTCAAGTATAAAAACAAAAACATAAACCAATGTCCAAAAGACAAAACATATAAAATTACCAATAAACTTAAACATAGATAAAAAACATTAAAAATTGTAAATAAAAAAGGATAAGCAACTTAAAATTTATGTTGTTATCCTTGATATAATTATTCACCCGCAATACGCAAATGAGGATATAGTAAACTAGTGATTTTTAAACAAATAAACACATTATAGTCCTTATTAATATTTGTCAACAAGGATGTTTTTGATTGGTATAAGAGTGTTTTATTCATAACTTTTTGCATTTCAATTTATGAATGCAAATTTAAGTATTATTTTTGCATTTTGCAAGTTTTTTTATGATTTTTTTAATTAAGTAAATCTATATATTTATAGACACTACGCTATCTATATTTTCGGTCTGCGAACGATCGGACACAGCATGCCGTGTCCCTACAGGGCTCACTGTAACACTCGAGCCAAGCGTCCCTACTCAGGTTTGAGGATTTTGTTGATGTCGGATTCGACTTTGGTGAGTTGTTTGCGGCAGTCGGCGATGAGTTTTGTAGCTGTTTTTACGTTTGCTGCTAATTGGTCGATTGAGAGTTGACCGCTTTCGATTTCAGAGACTATTTGCTCTAATTGTTTTAGTTGTTCAGAATACATAACGATAATTGAGAGTTAAGAATTTAAAGTCCTAGCCAACCTAGAAAAACTAGATATTCTAGAGAAATTATTATTTGATTATACTGTCAATCATGCCATCGGTGAGGGTGGTGGTGATGGTGTCGCCGGGATGGAGTTGGGTGATTGATGAGACAAGTTTGCCGTTGTGAGTGGTATAAGAATAGCCTTTTTTTAGTAGTTGTTGTGGGTCGAGGAGTTGGAGTTTGGTTTCAAGCAGTTTAAATTGAGATTGCTGTGATTGTAAAAGGCTATTTGTTGCGACTACAAGTTGAATTTGCTTTTGGTCGAGGCATGTGCGGTTTTTTGCGATTAAATCGGCTGTTTTTAGTTGTAAGCGATGTTGCAAATCCGTTAGATGATTAGCAGATTGCGTGAGCGTGCGCTGAACAGATTGAGGCAATCGGGTTGAGAGCAGTAAAAGATAATTTTTTTCTTGTTCAATGCGTCGAGCAACTGAATTTTGTATTTTTTCTGCCATTTCATCGAGAAAATAGAGCTCTTCGAGCGACTGAGAGATAATAAATTCAGCCACGGCAGTAGGCGTTTTGAGAGCAGTATGCGCCACCATATCAAGAATAGTCTCGTCACGATGATGTCCAATACCCGTAATTATTGGCAAAGGGAAATTGACACAGCATTCGGCGAGGGGTTCGCTATCGAAGGCTTGAAGATCGGAAGTTGCTCCGCCGCCACGAATAATCACAACTATATCGAATTGAGAGTTGAGAATTGAGAATTGAGAATTTTCCTCACCTCTCACAGAACTTTTTTTGCTCACGGAAGCCACAGAATCCACAGAAGTTAATTCCTCGCTTTGCTCGAAATTACTTTTAATAGCATCTAAAGCAGAAAGGATGGATTCTTCGGTTTGAGTGCCTTGCATTATGGCAGGGAAGAGGGTTACGGAGTATTGGAAGCCGTAAGGGTTGTTGTTGAGTTGATGCAGAAAATCGGTATAGCCTGCGGCAGTAGGGCTTGAAATAACTGCTATGCGCTGAATTGGTCGAGGTAGTGATAATTGGCTATTTTTATCGATTAAACCGCGACTTTTTAATCGTTGGATTATCTCAAGGCGGCGACGTTGTAGTTCGCCAAGCGTATAAGTAGGATCGATGTCTTTTACGTTAAGACTCAAACCATAAAGCTCATGAAATTCGACAGATACCTCCACAAGAATTTTCATACCTACCAGCAACGAAGAGTTGGTCGCTTGTTGGAACTTTTGAGCTAACACCCTATAGGTTGATACCCAAATGGTTGCTCGCTGTTTGGCTATGATTTGGTCGTTGAATTCGCTCTTTTCCACTAAATCTATATAGCAATGACCTGAGTAGTTGGTCGAGATGCTGTGTATCTCGGCACGTACCCAGATTGTGTTGGAAATCACAAGTTTTAGTGATTCCTTAATTGCTTGATTTAGTTGATATAGAGATAACGAGGTCATTTTTCTTGTTTTACAATAGTATTGCGCCACCGAGTACGTCGGTGTAGTTTTCACCACAGTAGAAGACTACGCTTTGTCCTGGAGTGATAGATTCGATGTTTTCGTCGAAAACGATTCGAACAAGTTGAGAATTATTTTGCCCCTGCGGGTCATCGGACACGGCATGCCGTGTCCCTACATTTAGGGTTTGTAGTTCTGAGTCATCGGCATGATAGAGGTAGGCGAGGCCGGGGCGGGATTTGTAGCGGACTTTTGCCATGACGGCTTGTCCGTCGATGAAATCGGGGAATTTCATCATATTTAGGTCATGGGCATAGCAGGTTTTTGTGAGCAAATCTTCCTT
>JAZTXF010000147.1:0-3609 GCA_045636305.1 Candidatus Gastranaerophilaceae bacterium
TTTGATTGCATCCTTAAGAAGTGCCGCCATAGCACCGTTGGCATTGAGATCCCTTGCATAAACCGGTTTCTTGTCAAATGTATACCCCACAAAAATATTACCCAACCTGTTCTTCAAATCCTGCAGATCCTCACTCAAACAAAGGATAGCCATAATCTCAGATGCTGCAGTAATGTCAAACCCCGTTTCTCTTGGTATTCCCGACGAGGTTCCTCCCAAACCCACCACAATATGCCTGAGCGAACGGTCATTCATTAAGTGCAAGACCTCCCTGCTGGTTTAGCCTGAACCTGAAACCGGGCTGGAACCCAATCTGGAATCCGAATTTTTCGTATCGTTTTTCTGCTGTGTATATACCTCCATCAAAAACACCTATGAATGAAGCTCCTTTCCCTAACGGGCACACTAACCTGAAATCCAATAGAAAAGAGACTCCATTTGCCATTGATGCAAAATATGACTTCTCTTTACCGGTCTTTCCTGGTGTAATATCATCATAAGTACCCATGCCTATTCTTAGGTATTCAATTCCTGCACCAACTCTCCATCTTTTGCTCATATAGGTGGAACACGCAGCTCTTGCAGTAAGCCAAATAGAGTTATCAGTTCCCCCGGCAGCTCCCAGCATCACTTCAAATTGGTGGTTCCCAACACTCTTTTCCGTTGAGGCTGATTCCTGAGCAAATAAGGAGTATGACGCAAAAACAAGCGCAAATAACAGAATTGCTTTTCTCATAGTTAATCGTTTAAGTTAGACTGAGTTATAAACTAACGCCAAACATAATACCCACAGAATTTATACCCAGATTGGTTATATATTGATATTTTATTCTTGTATTTAAAGAAAATTTACTCTTTTTAGACAGTCTGAATGAAAAGCCTGCTTGTGGGGAGATGATTGCACCTATGTCTTTGGTCCTTAATTTGGGCTCTGTTAAAATTACACCTCCATTAATAACTCCCACTAAAGATGCTTTTTCCCCAATGGGATATATGGCCCTAAAATCAGTAAATAAAGAATACGTATTCTCCTTTATAGAAGAGGGTACAGCCATAGTATATTTAATGTTGCTGTATCCAAAACCTCCTCCCAATTGAAAAATATCATTCAGATACGTGGTATAAACAGTAGATGCTCCAAACGACACTATATCTTCACTTCCTATGTCAAGCCCAAGCATTATCTCAATATTGTTATTATTTATTGATTTGTCAGCAGCTATAATTCCCTGCGAAACTAATATAATTAGTATTGATAAAAATATCTTTTTCATTGCATTTAAATTAGAGTTGCACATAGCACTAAGTTACTGGAAATTATATAATATTTCTTTCCTATATTGGTATGTTAATTCGTTTACAGGACGATAGTCACAACATCCCCATCGTTGGAGTTGGAAGCAAAAATATTTCCAGCCGACAATATAAAAACAAGGATTAATAGTACACTAAATTTTTTCATAGGCAATGATATTTAAGATGAATGCTTTTTTATCTGTTACAAAACTATAACAAAGCATTATACTAATCCTAGAATATAATCTATGACTTAAAATCGCAGTGTGCTAAATACCAGTATATTACACCAGCGCGTTACGCATATTTTCTATGATTGGAAATAAACGGTATAGAATATCATTTTTTTGCTTTGGAAAGGCCAGTTTTTGCTAATAGACGAGATTTTCTGTTATATACAGTTTCTATAGGAATATTTAAGAATATGCTTATTGATTTAGAAGAAAAACCTGCATAAATGTAACGCAACAATTTTTTTTCTTCCTCAGTTAAAGCTGGGTAACTTATGTATACTTTTTTTAAAAGATTATTGCTTGATACATTTATTACCTGTTCCATCCATTTCATATCATCCTTACTGGTTCTGAAATCTTCAATAATGTTTTCAATCTCTTTTATGAATATCTCTTTTTCTTTTGGTGTTCCCCGTTTTTCATAAAAGACAGTAGATAAATTATTGATAAGATTTAATCTGTTGTGTATTATATCTGCAGAATCTGCGTATGCAGAACACAGTTGGGCATCCTTTACTTGTAATGAGTTTTGCAGATGCTGCAATGTGTCCTGCAACTCTGCTAATAGACATAGGTAGTCTGTCAATTTTTCGTCCTTTTTCTTTAGCTTCTTTTTAAGAAGATATAATATTACACAAATAAAGACAACAAGCAACATTATTACCAGTATCACTATTTGTCTATCGGTTTTCAATTTATATGCATTGTATTCCAAATCCTTCTCTAAAAGCTGTTTTTGGATCTCTAAAATTGGTTGTTGCAAATTCAATCTGACAGCTTTATTTTGGATTTCTACGCTCCGTTCCAATGATTCCAAAGCGGTTTTATAGTCTCCTACAGATTTAAATTTATGGTATTCCCATTCGTATAATTTTGATGTATCATTAACTCCTTTGCATAATTCCCATGCACTTTTGAACAATTTTTCACCTTTACTAATATTTCCTTTTGAATAATAATATTTCCCTAATGCTGCAGTAAAGACAGCGTTTTGATTTTTGCTTAAAAGTTGATATTCGGTTAATATATCTTCAGCTTTTTCATATGCTTTTTTTTGGATATATTGGATAAATAGTTCTTTTGATGCTAGTTGAACTAACACATCGTATCCTATTTTTTTACCTTCTTCCAATGCTTTTTTATAATATTGTTCACTTCTGGTATAAATAGAATCTTCAGTGTTATCAGACATATTCCAATAAATGGATGCTATTGATAACAATGTATAGCTAGAGTGTTTCATCTTATTTGCTAAAGAGTAAAATGAATACGATTTTTTGTACGCATCCAATGCTTTTGGATAATCATAATGATATTTATATATATGTCCCATTTGATTATACAACAATCCCAACAAGTAATTATCGTTAATCTGTTTTTCTAATTTCTGTGCACACGAGAATGCAGTTATAGCTTTAGGATATTTTTTTGCATTAGAATTCACCACCCCTTTATAATAATGGGCGAGGAACTTTTCCCTAACATTGCCTTTCTTGGAATACCAGTTTTCGGCAATGGAAATAAGGGAATCATCTGTTATATCTATGTAGTTTTTATCCAATGCCATTGAATATAATAAGGCAAAACGGGCATTATCAGATTTGCTGCGTAATGGATATTGTTTTAGGGAATCAAGCAAAGCCAGAGCCTCTTTTGGTTTGTCCTGCATCAGGTTCTCAGCCTTATCCATTGGGGAATGGATTGAAGAATCACAACCAAAAATTGTTATAATAAAGATTAAAAATGCCAGTTTGTTAAGGATGCTCATCTTTTTGTATATTTTATGAACAAATATACAAAAAACGGGGCTGTGGGCCCCGTAGTGTATTAAAACAATCCTGTAATCTCTCCCTCTGCAGTAATGTCCATTGCCTCAGAGGCTGGGGTTTCAGGGAGTCCCGGCATTCTCATAATTTCACCGGTTATAGGGATTAAGAAACCTGCACCTGCTGCAATCTCAATTTCCCTTACGGTTATTATGAAATCTTTTGGACGGCCCAGCAATGCAGGGTTGTCCGACAGGGATTTCTGGGTTTTGGCCATACAGATTGCAAGGTCCTGCAGCCCCAGGTCATAGATT
>JAZTXF010000148.1:0-5706 GCA_045636305.1 Candidatus Gastranaerophilaceae bacterium
ACATTTTTACAACAACGAAAGAATACAACTTAAAACAAAACTGACACCGCTTGAAAAACGATGTCAGTATGTTGCTTAAAATTTAAGATTTGCTACCATAAAGGTCCTTTTTGTGCTGTCTGCACAAACTGGTGCGGTTTACTTTCTTTAATCTCTTTCTTTATCTTTTTTGAGTATCTTTCCGTTTTCGGTATCGATGTCGTATTCGTACTCGAAGCCATCTGCCTTGAAGTCGATTTCAAAGTAGCGTCTTGTTCCTTCTCTGTCGATGTCGGTTTCAAGGTCGTAAACCTTCGCTTCGTCAACGCCTGCATCCTTAAAGGCAATTCTCTTTGCATCGTCGAGCGTTATTTCGGCAGAAGCGGCGGAGGGCATTTCGGCGGAAGGAATGGGAGCGGGAGTGCCACTTTCTTCGGGAAGAATGACGTTATCCGAAATGGGAGGGGCACTTGAGGGGTCGGGAGTGTTTAATGCGTCGTCGCGTACTTCGTCTGCACAGGATACAACAAGGATAGAAAGCAATAATAAAAGTATAAGTTTTTTCATAAATTTCTCCTTTTTTTGGTTTGTAATTATTTTCTTCAAAAAAACTTATCGTATTCATAAAAAATTAAAAAGGCTTTGAGGAAATCCTCAAAGCCTTAAGTTATTTAGTTAAAATACTTCTTGTAAAGTCCTTCAAATGCTTTTCCGTGACGAGCTTCGGTTTACTTTGTATCAAATTGATACAATCAGTTAATGTTGAAATCTCAATGCACAGTTGCATTTGGCATTATCTCGTATTATCTCAAAATGCCAGTTATAATGCCAGTTAGATAAACTCAAATTGACCCTATCTGCTACAAGATTAGTTTTTTATTTGATTTTTTCTGCAATGCGCATTCCACTTGTTATAAAACATAAAGAGTATGATATGGTAGCAAAGCCGGTTGGTAAAGCAAGAACGGTCTTTGTTGCTTCTAAAATGGTTAAAGAATTGTAAGTTAAAGTATTTCCAACTATAATATTTTGAGTTATTTCAATATATCTCATAAATGCTACTTTTTTATTGTGTAGCGAAAATCACTTCCCAAAAAGGATATACTCGGACGAATTCAACTGTTACCTCTGCATAACATGTACTCAAGTTTACCTTTTTCGTGAGAGTATATCCGTTTCGTAAATTGTCAGGAGAGAGGATTATTGTACCCGTTACTTTGCCAGAATCGGAAGAAGAAGCAACTCCTACTCTTCCCTCATACCCAGCACCGATTTTAACTGTATATTCTTTTCCAATATCGATAAAAAATTCCGTTGTACTGTTATACGTGTTACCATCAATAGTAATGAATGAATATGGTTCACGAACACTATCTGAGCGGTAATACGAGTAAAATTCCTCGTTAATCTTTATTTGGACACATACCGGTCCGGAAGAAGGAATATTCGATTTTACTCCATCGACTTTTGCTTCATATACAATTCTTAACGTAACAGAAGGAATTAATAACAAAAGGCCAAAAAAGAGAGCGATCATTTGTCTTTTTTTTGTGAACTTTTTATTACGTATTTTATCAACTACAACAGACAGGATAATTATAATTACTGCAATGACTATATAGGATAATGTTGTCTCTTGGCCAACACCCGGTGCCATTTTAAAAAGCAAAATTAAAAAAACAACTATGCCTACATAAAACACTACTGAAGCGATGGTTTTCAATGTGAAAATATCAATATTGAATTTTGGCGTTTTTTTTAATTTATATGATGATATTTGTTGTGGAGTCTGTTCTTTACCACAGTATGGACAAAACTCGCTGTCGTCATGTATTGGTTTTCCACAAAACCTGCAAAACATATTTCTTCACCTCACTTGACTTCCGCATTTCGAACAAAATTTGCTGTCGGGGAAAGTAGTCGCACCACATTTTCTGCAAAACATAATACCATCGTCAGGATATGTAGAAGAGGATGTTGGAGAATGGTTTTGAATGGATTCGATACTAGCTTCGCTGTTGTTTTTGTTTGAAAATTTCCAAATAAGACATGAAAATACACATATAGCAACAATCGCACCTATTAATAGAAATAGACCGCCTTGTTTATGACAGAGAAAATATACTCCTTTTATGCCCGCAATTAAAGCTATTGCATCACAAAAAGCTGCTAAAAACACAGGAAAGAAATCTTTGAATGCCTCCTTGTTTTTCTTGCGGGCTTCACTTCTAAGTGATTCGCAAAACTCTTGAACAATTTCTTTTGGCAAACTTTTATCACTTTCCTCGATAAGTATAATATCGAGTTCGCAAGATGTGTTATTGGGACGAATAATGAAATAATAGAAGTCTATTAATGCCATTGCAAGGGCAAATGTAATACCACATAAAAAAAGTCCCCATTTGTAATCTCCAAAAAAATAAAATGTGGATGCCAAAAAAGTGGCTGCAGCGGCAAATGAAAATATACCGATAAACATTCCGGCATATGCTGATGCAGACTCTACGGAATGAGAGTACTCTGTTGCTCTTGGACAATTAGGATAATTCTTATAGGTATAACTTATTCGCATGAATATTCCCCTTTCCTAAATACGTGATATAAAACCGCCTATGACTATTCAAATTATATTTTATAAGTTAATGCTTACTTTGTCAATAGTTTTCAAATAATTGCTTAAATATCATCCAGCATGATTTGAAGATGGGGAATTTTTATTTCAATTATTAGTAAAAGGGGTTAAACAAAAAGTTCAACCCCTTAGTTATTATTTAAAATACTTCTTGTAAAGTCCTTCAAAGGCTTTGCCATGTCTTGCTTCGGTTTACTTTGTATCAAATTGATACAATCAGTTAATGTTGAAATCTCAATGCACAGTTGCATTTGGCATTATCTCGTATTATCTCAAAATGCCAGTTCTGATGCCAGTTAGATAGACTCAAATTGACCTTATCACATTTATAGGGTAACTACGATATTTTAATGTAATTGGTTAATTGCTTGTATCATTCTTTCGTCTGCAATTTCGTTTTTACCAAAGTAATATCTATTAGTAGTTTCAATTTTGGTATGCCCCATTCGTTCCTTCAATTTTGCCAAGGGACAATTCATAGCAGCGAGAAAAGAAGCATGTGTATGGCGCAAATTGTGATATTTGAATTCTATTCCAAGTTCATTTTTAAACTTTAACGCCCAAGATTTCATACTATTCGTAGTGAGAAGTTCACCATTATCTTTTCTGTTTATAAAATCTCCACCTGCGAGGTCATCATCTTGGTCTTTTAAAATACGAACCTTAACAACCTCTGTTGCTCTGTACGAGGAACCAAACTTTTTACGCTGTTCCTGCTCAAAGTTTCTTTTTACCAATAAATGTTCGTATAATGTATCTGGAATATCTATTATCCGATTAGATTTTTCTGTTTTACAGGTCCTAATATACGAATAGAGTTTTTTACAGACATTTGACGTTGAATGTGTATCGTATGAGCATCCCAATTTATATCAGACCACATTAAACCAAAATTTTCACTGATACGAAGGCCTAACAGATATCCACAAAGGAATGCAGTGTGAAGGTTGGAATTCTCTATTCTTTGACGCATTGCATCTATCTCTGCTTGTGTGTATGTCTCTATGTTTTCCTCGTCTATTTCTTCTTGTGTTTTATCTGGCATTTCTAATTTTGTATTCTTATCCTCACACATAAAGAAATATGTATCTCTACTAATCCAACGCATACTTTGAGCATAGCCCCAAATAAGATAGAAGAATTTCAAAAATCCTTCTACATAGGAAAACGCATAACCGTGAGCATGTCTATTAAAATCTGAACCCTTGTAATACAGTTCTATCAAATAGTTTTTTAATTCTCCGCTGCTGATACTTCCAATTGGTCTATTACCGAACTTGGGACCTATATGGTTTTTCTATATGCTATTTTGTTTTGTGATGGTTCCATCACGTTTTTTATATGCACCATACTCTAAATAATGCTCAAATATCTCTTTTATTGTAATAGTTGTATTCTCTTCGTTCGGATTGGTTTGCTGATTTATTCCTGATTGTTGCTCTGCAATAAAAGCAATCCTGGTCTCTTTGGCTTCTGGTTTGGTAGTGAACCCTTTTTTACGAGTATCCTTACCATTTCTCACTGCACGAAAGCCCCATGTATGACTTGCCTTGTCAAAGAATAAACCGTCACCTGCGCCCCCTTTATTTTTCATCTGGGCTTTGGTTTTCTTACTTGCAAATTGTGTTTTCTTCAGCATATACATCTCCACCAACCAAACTGGCATTTGGTCTTATCGCCGTTCTTGATGCTATTATAGAATAAAAATGTTACGATTTCAAAATATCTCATAAAAACCGTAACATTATAGCCTTATGTAAAAAATGTGTAATAAACAGTGCAAATTCTGGTACGACAACAAGTGTATTTAATTATGATATAAAGTCAATACAACAATGTTGTGCAAAATTATTCTATGTAATAATTTATATAATTATATGTATTAAAATCAGTGTTATTTTATTTTTTTGATTTAAAATGTTGTATAAGTCTTTCAAAAATGTCCCACAAAACTACAAGAATAAATTCAATTAAAATAACTAAAAGCGATATTATAAAAGCTGTTTTTGAAAACGTTTTGAAAATTCCAATAAAAGAGAAAAGTCCAAACAATACAGTAGAAACAATTGCAATAACAAAAACTATAGCGAAAATAGTAGTTATAGCATCCGACAAATCTATAAGGAAAAGTGCTCTGTTTGACTTCTTTTTCTGCTTTTTCTCAGCTTTTTCTTTTTTCTCTTTTAATGTAGAAACTTTGTCTGATATGAGGTTTCGTTTGTTTGCTATTAAAATCTTATCTTCTTCGGTTTGTGCATATCCCAAAGCTAACTCATATATTGTATCTGCAAGGAGTATTAGACCATTGTCAAGAACTTTATCTGCCTTTATGCTCAGTAATTCAAAAGTTGTACTAAAAACATACTTTTTGGTATCATAACTATCAGGAAAATTTTTAAAATAGTCAGTATAAAAGAAAAAAGTTTCTATATTAAAATACTTCAACTCATTAATTGTATATGTTTTTTGATATGCATCATCAATCCTTTCTCTTGCAATTTTATCAAAAAACGCAGAACATTGCATTTTTAGATTTTTATACCTTTCGTCAGAAAACAATGGTTGAACTGCTACAACCGAACAAAAAGCAGTGTAACAAATTTTCTCGTTCATATATTTTGAAATTTTCACCTGTAATCCATCGTAAACAGTTTCCCAAAAATCAGAAATAGACAAAGGATTACTGTCTCTATCACTCTTTGAAAGCACTAAAGTAAATATTTCAGGCGAATTTTTCAATGTTTCTAGAATAAATATTAATATTTCCCACGCTTTGCATTTAAAATCGTTATTTGAATATAAAAATGCATAAAACGCAAGGCAAAACAAATCCCAATCTATTGACTTAACTTTTTCAATAGTCCATTCTTGAACTTCGTTAGCATAATGATTTGTAAAGCTATTAGGATTTTCTCCATCCACCAATTCCATTAATTGTTCTATAGAATAGCCATAAAGAAATTTGTAAAGGTAATCAAGGTTTTCTGTTTTTGGAAATTTATCAGTATTAACATATAATGCTTTGCAGACACCATAAGCCTGATAAACATCCTCGATGATAGGAATTACACTTTCATTTAATTTAAACTCTAAAT
>JAZTXF010000149.1:0-5218 GCA_045636305.1 Candidatus Gastranaerophilaceae bacterium
TCAATCATTACAACGAAATATTAGCGATGAAAGACCAAGTTAAATTGATAAAAAGTTTACTCGATGCTTGAAATTATTTTCGATATGAAAATACAAGGTTACTTTTCCAGTTTTACGCCGTTAATTAATATTAATTTATCATTTCCGGCGGCAATTTCTTTTAAACGGCTAGTAAAACCACTCTTGGAGAATAGCCCGTAAGTAATGTCGTTTCCGGAAAAATCTTTAGTTTTGCACTTTTCTTGTAATTTTGCAAAAACCCCTACATCAACCGGTTTGTCATCTTTATAATATTTGCATTCCGCTGCAAAAATACGCTTATTGCTTTCATCTACGGCAACCAAATCAATTTCTTCGTTTTTACCCCAATATGAACCGATACGTGACGGCACAAAATTAATCAGTCTTTTTTTGCATAGTTCAGCAAATATGTTACGGCAAATATCTTCATAAACAAAAGCAACATGATTATCAATAAAATGTTCATTCAGCTTACTTAAAACAAAATTAAGGTTATCCAGTTCAAGTTCTCCTTTGTAAGGAAATACAAACTTAAACCAAAAACGCATAAAAATATCTCGCATAACATAAAGACCTTTACGGCTTTTTTCCGGGTTGTTTTCTGTTACCGGAACACGTTTTTCTAACAAATACAAACCCTGCAAGGTTTCCAAATATGGTGTTAACCGGTTACTTTCTACTTGCATTGCCGAAGCTATTTCCGATAGTTTGTGATTTTCAGCTGCAATAACTTTCATTATGGAGTAATAGTTAACCGGTTCCTTAACTTCCTTATTGAGCAAAAATGCCGGTTCATCATACAAAAAACCGTTCGTATTCAGAACTGTTCTGGCAATGTTTTCCATCAGTGTACTGTCGTTGGCAAAAAATTCCATATATTTCGGAACACCTCCGGTAACGGCATATTGTTCTACCAATTCGGCAAAAGGAACTGTTGCATAGTGCTCCTGAATTTCACAAAATGATAGTGGCGCTAATCTTATTTGTGCGGTGCGGCGACCATATAGAGGGCTTTTTTCAGATAAAACTTGACGTGTCATCATATTGATATAAGAACCGCAGATGATAACCATTATGTCCTTTTTTGATAAGACTTCATCCCAAACTTTTTGAAATACAGAGGTAAATGCAGGATTAGTATTCACCAAATATTGAAATTCATCTAAAACCAATACCTTAGTTTGGTTATTTTGCACATCGGCAAAAATCTTAAACAATTCTATCCAATCGTTAAAGTTTGCATTTTTTAAATATTCTTGTTTGGTAAATTCTGCTAAAGATGCCGAAAATCTTTTCATACTCTGTGGTTCGGCTTCTTCCGTCGCCAAAAAATAAAGAGCAGGTTTATCTTTAATAAATTGCTTAATCAGTTCGGTTTTTCCAATTCTGCGCCGACCATACAAAACCACAAAGGAATGTTTATTTTTATATTCTTGCTCTAAATCTTTAAGCTCTTTCGTTCTGCCGATAAATTCCATAATCCACCTCATATATTATTTAATATAATCCATATTATACTAATTTAAATTATATTACAAGCAAAAAATAAAAATGTTAAAGAATATTCCTTCTTTAACATTTTCTTTGTAATAGGCAGTTTTCCTATTGTTTTTATAGGGTAGAGTTTATGAGTAAAATAAAAATGTTAAACTTTGTTATAATTTCAAACATTGTTTAACATTTTGAATAAAATCTATCTGTTCATATATAGCAAGGGAAACGGACGACCTTGTTCATCAAATTCTGTTCGTTTATAAGTCTTAAAACCTAAATGTTCATAAAAGCCTATTGCATTCGGGTTTTGTTCATTAACCGTTACTTCATTTATTTGATATTGTTCGATACCATATTCTATCAGTTTACGACCAACACCTTTACCTATATATTGCGGGGCTAAGAACAACATTTCTAATCTGTGCTTCTCAATTCCAATAAAGCCAAGATAATCATCGTTGTTTTGTGCCACCACAAGATGTTCCACTTCTTTCAACACCTGCGGCACATAGTTCTCAATCTCATCAATATCTTTGTTGGTTAAAAATGTATGCGTTTGAGCGACAGATTGCCGCCATAGAGCGGTCAGTTCTTCAAGTAAACCAGTGTTGCGGTCTATAACATCAACAATTTTCATTTAATTCTACATCCAAGTTGTATTCTTTATCTATCAAATGATACGGCAAACTATACTTCTGGCATTGTTGCAATATGTTTTCGTTATCCTTTAGAGCCTCACCTTGTGTAAAATCGCTGTCATCCAGCCGTTGTTCAATAACGTCAGCATTGATTTTGATGTCATTAAAATGATTTAAAATATAGTTTTTGCTCATAACCAAGCAGATGTACTTTATTTCCGCCAGATAATCTTGACTGAAATCATTCCGCCACTCAAATGGAATATAGCAACCTTCAATTATTAAATTTTGCTTGTTCTCAATAGCAGTTTTAATCATTTCTCTGACAATCTGCCACAAATAAGTTGTCAGTTTGTCATCATCAGTAACGGTTAAATCAGTTTGACCGCTGCGGATTAGACCCATTTTCAGCAAATCTATTGATAAAATCGGGTAATGATACTTTTCAAGCAATTTCTGTGCTAAAAGCGTTTTACCCGTATGTGATGCACCTGCAATTAAAATTATCATAAAACCTCACTTGTTAAAGTAAGGATAAACCATTTTTGGTTAAAAAAGGCATAAATTGGCTGTAAAAAATCATAGTTTTGATTTTCGCAAATCTTTCAAAATCTGTTTTACTTCATTTGTCGGGATATACTTTTGTTTATCATGGTAAGCAAAGGTTTGATTAACTAGTTTCCCATTATCAATGTAAGCAATATTTGTAGAGTTGTTTCCATAGGCTTGATGATAATGGATTAATGGCAAATTATTATAAACAAAGCCATTGTTCCAAAGTTTGATTAAATTTCCGACCGTTATTTTATCAATCTTGTATGAGTAATAAGGACTGGCAAAAGCATTTATTACAAAATCGGATATTATAAAATCGGCACAAAGTCTGTTTTCTAACTTGTACCGATTTTGATATATCCAATCGCAACGCTCTAAAAACCACGTTTTATCTACTGTTTTCATCTTAAATCTTCACATTCTCTACGGCATTGGCAAGCATTTGCTGGTTATAATTAAAGTAGTGCTGAGTGGTTGATATGTTTTTATGGTTGGCTAATTTTTGCACTAAACAGATATTAACTCCGGAGTTTACCAACTTTGATACAAACAAATGTCTTCCTAAATGGCTTGCGCCTTTAATATTGAACTTTTTATAAATTGAACTGAAAATCCTACTTATTGATGCTCGGTTATATGGTTTATTGAGTTTTTGGCTTGTAAACAAATATGTTTCCGGCGAAAGTTTATCAGCCCATTTATTCTGAAGATATTTCAAATATTCGCAAAATTCCTTCTTTAATTGACTGTTCATATAGTATTCGCATTTGTTTTTGCCTTTGTTCTTATCATAATCAAGGCAAATAACATCTTTGATTTTCAAGTCATCGTTAAAAACATCTTTGATTTGCAAATATGCAAAATTGATTGAGCGCATTCCGTTTAGGGAACAAAGGAACATCATACGGATTTGTTCTGCATGTTTCATTGATTTTATAAAGTTCAAAATGTCTTTAATTTTCTTATCATCTACAAATTCACTGTTTGTCATGGCTTTATCCTATGAAAGGCTGCAAGTGAAAGGAAATAAGTCTCACAGCCTTTCGGTCTTGAAAAATCTGTTATTTTACTATTGCTTGATAAAACACGGTATAACTCGGCTGATGTGTCATAGTGGCAATTCCGCCTTGAAGTTTCCAACCTTGTTTTAGTTTCTCATTTACCCACTTAATCAGTTCGTCAACACTTGTGGAACATATAATATCGTATTTCATATTTCCTCCTAGTATTCATCTGCATACATTATGGTAAGTACACGGTTTGTCAGTTTTGGGTTGCAGGCATCGGGTGATATGTAAAGAAGTTCTCTGTCATAATAATCAATTTTCCAAAAAATCTTTTTGCCCTTAAAATCAAATGCGCCAAAGTCTTTTTCACCGTATGGATTGTTATCTTCATTAAAATTATTGAAATTGCGAACTTTGTTGATAATGGTTGCAATATCTTCTTGAGTATTACATCTGATACCTTGAGTTAAAACCAATACACCTTTTGACGGATTTGTTCTAAACTCATCATTTAATCTGGCTATTTCTTGAATATTAGTCATTTGCACACCTCTCTAATAATGTACAAAGGATAAATTCGTTTAAGCCTTTATGATTATCGACATAGTCCCAAATGTCTTTGCCTTGATTGTTTTTAATATCAACATTGGCTCCGTTCTTAATAAGAAACTCAATTACACATAAACGCATCATTGCTTGCGGATGTTGAACTACTTTCATAAGAGCAGTATTACCTAAATTATCTTGTGCGTTAATGTCGCTACCTTCTTTAAGCAAAACATCTAATGTGTCCGAATTACTTCGTTTTTTAGCTGCAATCATAAATGGAGTTTCACCAGAAGTATTGCGTGAGTACACATCTCCACCATAAGCCAAGAACTGTTTAACAATATCAGTTTCGTAAAACTCTTTACATAACCACATAAAAGGTGTCCAACCGTTGTCGTTATACGGCAGATTAACATTAACCCCTTGGTTCAATAAATCTGTAATTGTAGGCAAATTATTTTGATATAACGCTTTCATAAGCGCTTGCACCATATTCTGATGCGAAATATTCGTATTCATTTAAATCTCCTTTTAGTCCGCTTAAAAGTGGGACAAGTTGGCTATAAATTCACTTTTTTGAAAGATACGTCTTATCGACGCCTCTCGGTTCGATTTGATTTAAACATATCACGAATCAGCTGTCAAGCCGCAAAATTAATGTTTTTTTGTAATAATATACTGATTTAGCAGCGTTTTTGTTTAAATTCTACAGGATGTTAAATTGCGATTATTTCATTTTTTCCTTTTTGTATTTTAAATTCTCTAGAATTGCTACATTTTTACAATGCTTAATACCTAAATCTAATACGGTTTCATTACCATTTGAAATTCTAAGTTTCGTATAATCACCATCTTTTAACATTAAAAAGAACTCATCTATTTCCAATGTTTCCCACCATTTTGCATCTAAAACTTTATTAATGTTTCTAGTATCTATTCCATAATATTCCTGTT